>JAYEGP010000147.1:0-14641 GCA_034659135.1 Campylobacterota bacterium | reverse complement strand
TAAGTCACTCTACATCTTCTTTGGTGCCGTAACACTACTTATTATCATCAATGCAACGATGGTATTGCCGTTTTATGTGGCAATTTTGGTACTGTTTTTGATTATGGCAAACTTAGGTATGGCCAATTAGCTCAGTCGGTAGAGCAAGTGACTGAAAATCACTGTGTCCTTGGTTCGATTCCGAGATTGGCCACCACCTCAAACACAAAAATATCCATAAGCAGAGTACTTCTCTATCTCTACCTAATCAGTTACTTACCCTTATTAGTATATAATTATCATAATATTAAATTATGCGTTATGCAGAACAAGGGAATTTATGGTGCATCAGTATGCCGACTACAAAGATATCGACAAAGAGCAACTTCAAAAAGAGATTGACAGTATTAAAGAAAGCATAGGAGATCCTACTTGGAAAGATTTTGAACATCTTCTCAAACTGGAGAGTTGGGGACGTTTTGCTACGCTTTCTGGTTATTTCATTATGATTTTAGTAAGTTATTTAGAGTATTCAAGCGGCTTAGGTAGTTTTAGCTTTTGGAGTATGGCTTTCATCGCAGCAACACTCATTGGAGTAGGAAATGTCTCACGCTGGGCTAATGTAACCCATCCTATTTTACATGGTGCTTACGATAAAGTACCTGGTATTCCAGAAAACTACACCAAGGCAGGTTTTGCTAAAGGAGCGCGCCGTTATATAGACTGGCTAGACTGGATTAAACCCAATGCTTGGGAATATGAGCATAATATCATGCACCACTTTCATCTTGGTGAAGAAGAAGACCCAGATAATGTCGAGCGAAACCTACAGTGGCTTATTCGATCAAAGACACCGATGTGGATACGCTATATCATTATCTATGCCTTTGCAGGAACATGGAAATTTACCTATTACGCTCCCAATACCCTTAAGATTTTAGAGAACAAAGAACGTCGCAAAAGAAAAGAGGCAGAAGTGACCTGCTATCAGATCAATCCTTTTACAAAAAATGGATTCGAACTGTGGAAAAATTACTACTTACCTTATGGCCTCATCAAGTTCATTATTACCCCTTTACTCTTTTTACCTTTAGGAATGACGGCGGTAGTGAACACTTTTATTATTATGCTTATCGCAGAGTATATTGCAAATATTCACTCCTTTTTAGTCATCGTTCCTAATCACTCAGCTGATGATATCTACCAGTTTTCAACACCACATAAAAGCCAAGGTGAGTTTTACCTTCGTCAGATCATGGGTAGTGTGAATTATAATACCGGTTCAGATTTCATTGACTTTATGCACGGTTGGTTAAATTATCAGGTAGAACATCATCTTTTCCCCAATCTACCACTGAGTCAGTACCAAAAAATGCAGCCAATTGTTAAAGAAGTATGTAAAAAATACAATCTCCAATACCGTCAAGAGAGTGTATTTAAACGTGCGTATATGACAATAGAGCTCATGGTAGGAAAGACAAAACTTCTTAGAATCGACGGTGTTTAAAACCCGACTTTTAAAGTTTGAAAACTTTAACTGATGGTAGGGTTTAATGCTTACTTAACTTTGTCTATTAATAATTATAATATAACGTAAAAAAGTGCTATAATTCAACCATTATGATTAAAAAAATGAACGCATTATCAGATTTGACCCTACTGTATGTCGAAGACAATCTTGACACAGCAGAACAAATGCTTGAAATTTTGAAAACATTATCTGCCCAAGTTTTCCATGCAAAAAATGGTAAAGAAGCGATTGAAATATATTCGCGTATTCATGCAGATATGGTCATCAGCGATATTCAGATGCCCCTCATTAATGGCATTGAACTCAGTCGTGCTCTCAGAGAAAAAGATTCTGATCTCTGTATTATCTTAATGAGTGGATTTGATGATCCTGAGTGTTTTCGATCTGCCATTGACATTGGGGTAAATGCTTACATTTCGAAGCCTATTGATCTCACAAGCTTCATTGATCGTCTTGAAATTGAGGCAGATCGTATTATACATCGCGGTGCTACAAAAGATGCCAAACATCTCGTCGATGAATACCTCAAAGCCTTTGACAGCAGCGTGATCTTTTCAAAAACGGATATTAAAGGAAGAATCACCTATGCCAATGATGCTTTTATAACGATTTCAGGATACTCAAGAGAAGAACTTCTTGGCAAACCACACAGTATTATTCGCCATCCTGACACACCAAAAGAGTCTTTTAAGCACATGTGGCAGACGATTCAAAATGCTCAGGTTTGGAAAGGAGTCATTAAAAATCGCCGTAAAGATGGCACAAACTATACTGTAGAGTCAACCGTCATTCCTATACTCAAGCGTGATGGCTCCATTTTAGAATACATGGCGATTCGATATGACATTACCGATATGACGCAGCATACCTTGAACCTTCAAGATGCTGCTAGAAAAAATGAAGCGATTGCACTGCAACGTTCTCAAGAGTTAATGCTACATCTTTATATCGATGATAGTACGAACCTACCTAACAGTTTAGCCTTACAGAGAGATCTTCTTAGCTACCTCGATGGTTCACTCTTCTTACTCGATATCAATAACTTCAATATTTTCAACAAGCTTCATGGATTTGTCTATGGTGATGAGATGTTACAAGAAATCGCAAAATACCTTACTCTGCTTTTAGATGCCAATGAGACACTATACAAACTCAGCGCAGATCGTTTTGTTGTTCTCTCAAAACGATCTGAAACCGCCTATATTGATCATTTATGTAATCAGATATTTGCTTTTTTTGACAATACTCAGATTGAAGTCGATACCATTGAAAATCTGATAAGCTTTAGTATTGGTATTGCGAAGATAGATGAAGGACGTGATGCTATTATTGATGCTGAGTTCGCACTCGATATCTCCAAACGCCATGGTAAACGTTTCAAGATTATCTACAATAAAGAGAGCGAAGAGTTTACCCAAGAGCGTGAAAGTATTGATTGGCTTAATCGTACCCGTAGATTTATCTACCAAGATATGGTTGTCCCTTTTTATCAACCCATCGTCGATGTCCATACACGCAAAGTGTATAAATATGAAGCTTTAGCACGCGTTATTGATGGCGATGAGTTGATTCCTCCACAGCAATTTTTAAACTCTGCAGAACGCTTGGGATTAATGACCTCCATTACCAAATCGATGATCGAAAAGACTTTTAAACAATTCTCAGGAACAGCTACCCGATTTTCTATCAATATCACAGAACGTGACATTATTGATGGCTATCTTGTAGAGTTTATTAAACATAAACTTAAAAAATATGAAATTAATCCCAGTTACGTAACCTTTGAAGTGCTTGAAAATCTGACACTTGCACAAGAAGGCGACCTTGTTAGCAGTACCATCGCTTTAGTAAAAGATTACGGGTGTAATATTGCCATTGATGACTTTGGAAGTGAAAACTCTAATTTTGGCCGTATCCTCTCTTTGCAATCTGATTATCTCAAAATTGATGGGCTCTTTATTAAAGATTGTGATACGGATGAAGAGAAACAGAAGATCATTGACGCGATTGTCCAGTTAGCAAAACGGCTAAAGATCAAGACCATTGCAGAGTATGTCAGCAGTGAAGCCATTTTTGAAGTCGTCAAAGAGATTGGTGTTGATTATGCACAAGGATTTCTTTTTGGCAAAGCGGAACAATTTCCTCAAGACAGAATTTAGTGAGAAATAGCTTTTTAGCTTGTCTCACTCATTTGAAAAGTTGACATTTCCTCCAAGCTCATCACTAAGAGTATCCATGGTGCTAAAGAGCGACTGTGTCTCATTCTCAGCATCCCTAAAACGGTTAATAATAATTTCACGATCCTCATAAGTGACCATACCGTTGGCTTTAATATAGTGAATATTTTGATTAATCAGATCATGAATATTTTTATGATGTAAGCTGATCTGCTTAAAGTGAGTATTTCCTTTAAAGAGCCCCATTCCAGTATGATCATACCACTGACCAAAGGCACACTCATGATGATCTTTCGTCAGACAGTCATTCTTACATGTACCGTTGATTGTTGTCGCATAAGCTTCAGATTTGAAGATGATATGGTGAATCTTGAAAATGGTCATAAGAAGCTGCAGTGTACTTTTATTAGAACGGTATGACGATTGATCTAGTTGGGTATTGAGAGCGCTTATGCTCTGCATAAAGTTATCCATGGTGCTATTGACATCATTGATAATACCGGAGGTCTCTTCAGTGTTATCAACAATCTGATCGGAACCTTGTTGCAGGGTTTGAATGGTTATGGCGATTTCGCTGGTCGCTTTTTGAGTTTTTTCGGCCAGTTTACGCACCTCATCGGCAACCACGGCAAAGCCGCGCCCATGTTCACCTGCGCGTGCAGCTTCAATAGCGGCATTGAGGGCAAGTAGGTTAGTCTGGTCGGCAATATCTTTAATCAGGTCAACCACAGCAGAGATATCATGAACATTACTGTTGAGACTTGATGCCTCTTCTTTTGTGTTACCAAGAAGTTCGGTCAGGTGCTCAATTTGATCGTTGGTCTTGGTAACAGAGCTAAGGGTTTCATTAGAAGAGTTCGCCGTTTCATTCATCTCTATAGTCACCGCTTTAATCGAATCGGAGACAATAGAGATATTATTCAAAATCATCTGCATATTTCCATCGATACCGCCATCAGTTTCATTAAGATCATTGCTCAAGAGTCCCATCATCTGGTACCTCTCACTCTCTTTAAGGGCATCGATGGCTTTTCTGACAGCTTTGGCAGTAAGGTGAAACTCCCCCTGGAGGCCTTCGGGAAACATGCTACGATACATCTTATGTTCACCAATGGCTTCAATGGTGTATCGGGTTTCACGCAAAATCACCTCAACCTGATCGAGCGTATCATTGAGAGCCCAGGCAAGTTGACACTCTATACTGCCATCTTCCTTTGCTGTCAAACGGCTTCCAAGTTCTCCTTTAGCCGCTTGATTTAATATCTTAAGAAGCTCTTTTTGTATCATGGAATGATTGCTACTCAAATCAGCAACTGATGGAAAGATTAAAACCAAAAGGGGAGCGATAAACAGCACTATTGCTAAGACATAGAAGCTATGGACAATGAGAAGATAGAGTCCAGCAAGAACAATGATACCAAGAAGATAGATAATCGCGGGGTTTTTAAAATGGGTCATAAGGGCTCCTTTAGTGCTGCTGTAAGGATGTCACTAGGGCATCATAACTGCTGTTGTGATCTTTTAAAAATTGCTCCAATAAAGCTTTAGAAGCATTAAGATTACCTTCTCTTTCTGCATCAACAAGCTGTTTATAAAGGGGCGTTATCGCTTCAATGGCTTGAAGCGAAGGTTTGCGTCTAACGGAAGTGAAGCCGACTATATTGCCCTGAGTGTCATAATCGGGAGTAATGTAGGCAAAAACCCAATAATAACCACCGTCTTTACAGAGATTTTTTACAAAACCGAAAAACTCTTTACCATTTTTTATGAGATCCCATGCCATCTTGAATGCAATGGCTGGCATATCTGGATGACGAATAAGGTTGTGGTTGGCACCTATGAGTTCACTTTTACTGTAGCCTGCCATCTCGGCAAAGATGCGGTTACAGTAGGTAATATGACCTTTCATGTCGGTTTTAGAGACAATAAAATCATTCTCTCCCAATATTTTTTCCGAGGTAGTTGTACGGACTGGAGCATCTTTTTTACTTAGATGGTGTGATGGCATCGATGTTGTTCCTTGCATAGTATTTTGCATTTCATAACGCAAAGATATCAGAATTATAACAGAAATTATACATTATGTAGCGTTCTATATGGTTAAATACTACAATAAAGGAATTTTTTGATGTTTTTTCGGTTTTTTTCGGTTTTTTTTGATATCTATACAGCGTTTATAGTAGAGAGTAAGGGCTTACTTTAATAAAGTAAAAAAAGTGGAAAGAAGCGAATCAAATTTAAAACCAAACAAGCATTACATGTAAGCTATTGGGTATAATTTTACAAAACAATCTATAAGGGCTCTACTATCAACTCAACTAAACAGACACTACTCGAGCAATTCCAAGAGTTCTACGCACAAAACCAGCCTGAGAGTATGGAAAATGCTCTTGAGTATTTCGCTGTATTTGGAGGATTAGGTATCCCCGTCGATACCTCACTTCCCTTGATGCAATCTATAGAAGAAGAAATCTTAAATGAGTATGAACATATTCACTCCAATATCTTTGAAAAAACGCGAGGAGACAGTGTTTACCACTCTGTATTAACAGGTTTGGCCATTGGTGATGCTCAGGCACATACCGCGTTTAAGCGGGCAAAAGTCTCTGCTGAAGATGGGCCTGATATCATCAAACACCTTATTGATTTAGGACTGCTCACCCGTGAAGTTTCACGTCAAAAATCAAACTCTTGGATCGAAGAAAATACCGTCTCTGACAAACTCCACTTCACAAGCCCTTTTTTACGTTTCTGGTTTGCCTTTGTCTCACCACTTTTTAAAGGCATCCAAGAGGGTGAGTACGAAGAGTTTCAAACGCGTCTTGAAAATCGAAAACAAGAGTACATCGATCAATTTTTTGTTCTGCTCTCTCAAGAGTTAATCAAGCAGAGTTTTCAAGATGATCCGATTGTTGAGATGGGAAGCTATTGGGACAAAGAGGTTGAGATGGATATTTACGCCAAGACAACATCAGCTAAAACCATCATCGGATCATGCAAATATACCAATACTAAAATCAAGAAAAACGAGCTCACAAAACTCAAAGAGAGAGCCTTACATGTAAAGCTTGATGTTGATAGTTTCATATTAATATCTAAGCAAGGTTTTTCAAATGAGCTCAAAGCATTAAAGGGTGATAGCCTAAAGCTTTTTACGCTAAGAAACTTTAAAAGCCTAATCACTTCTTCATAATAAAGAGGTTATTACTCTTGTGACAGACCTCATTAAAGCGCTCTTTTAACTCTCGATCAAACGTCATCATATAGATATCAGAATTTTGAAGCCGAAGCTTTTTAAAGGCTTCAAGCAAGACATCATCCGCAACATTTTTACCATGATCGCATTTGGTAAAGTTAAAAGAGTGTAGTGTTTTTCCATAGTCATATAGATTGGCTTCCCACTCCCTCTTTTTAAGATAGAGCGAATCAGGATTTGCCGCGAGATAGATATGTTCATCTTGAATATCATACGGCTCAATCAGATCAGTAAAGATTGAAGCGATATTTGAAAAGTTCTCAATATCCCAAAAAAGATAGCTTTTGCCTGCTTTACTTTTTTTCGCCTTATTAACAAGTTTCACACGTTTAGTAATATTAAAATTACTGTGCGCCGTGTCATTAACAAGTTCGATAGAATTTTTAAGTTTTCTAGCATCACTCGTATCAAACTTCAAAATAGAACCCAGCTCAATATAAAAGTCTAAACTCTCCAAGGCTTCTCTTGCTCCACCTTTTTGGTAGGAGCTTAACTGTTTAAGCTTATGCTCACGAAAAAGCAGCGCCACGCTCATGGTTTCATGATTGGCATAAGCTTGTTTGACTCTAAAAAATATAGCATTGGCATCTTTAGTATCTGGTAAAACAATCGAACCTCGTAACTTACGTTCGATAAAAATTTTCTGCATTGACGCTACCCTTACATGTAAAAAAGGCATTATAGAGAATCTTACATGTAAAGCTTCTTTGCACCACGACTTAACACACTTACTTCATAATAGTAATTTTTTATAAAGATTTAAGAAGTGATTTTAACTATTGGGAGTATTATTTAACTAGGAGAGGTCATTTAAAATATAAGGAGTTTATTATGTTGAGATTAATTGTAAGTCTTATTTTATTGTATACAGCGCTACTAAGTGCAGTAAATAGTGGGGCATTAAAGCCCATAGTCCAAGCTGGTTTTAAAAGTGAAACTGAAGTTGTACAGAGTGGTTCTATAAATACAAGGCTATCTTATGGTGAGGGTTGTATTGTTGGGGATTGTGATTATGGTTATGGATATTACATCTACTCAAACGGTGATGCTGCAATTGGAAAATGGGCTCCTGATGGTAGTGGTAATTTTCCACTTAATGGTGTAGGCGTCTATGTTTCAATTGATTATGCTCTTGCTGCTAATTGGTCAAATATGGTACCAAGTTTTGGGGTGATGTCATGGAGTGATACTGAGAAATATATAGGTAACTTTGCTCTAGATAGTGATGGCTACTGGGTAGTTGAGGGTATGGGCTTTTATGTCAATGGAACCACTACTGAGTATGGTGCTTTTGATGATGGTGATTATGTAGGAGATGGATGTAAAATATATTATGCCAATATGTTGCGTGCCTCATCTTCATGTGAAGGAAGTTGTACTAATGGTATTGGACTCAAGAGCTATAGTGATGGTAGTTCCTATATTGGAAACTTTATAGATAGTAAGTTTGATGGTTACGGGGTCTATATAAAAACTGATGGCACTATCGTTGCAGGTAAGTGGTTTGAACATAGTATTAAAGAGGGGTATCAATACTCTAGTAGTTCTCAAGAAGCAAGAATGATTGTTGGGAATCGAGGCTACATGATAGATAAAGATGGTGCACTCCAAGAGTACACTACTCAGTGGAGTCTTTTAGGTGAGTATTGTGATCTACACCCAAGTAGTGATCTAGTACCAACTGAAGATATATTAAGCAGTGACCTTAGCACTTTAAAAAACAGACTCTCAAGCACAAAAACCTACAGTGTCTCAGGAAGTTTTGCTGGGTACGACTTTCCTAGCGCAGATGCAGCGTTTGATTGGGCATTTGTAACACCAGATGGTACCGTCTATCAACTTCAAGGAGTTGCTCCCTCAGCTAATGATGCCTTTGGGTGGAAAAAAGTCACTGTTAGTCCCAATACCCCATCATGGTATATGAGCTACCTAGGTGATTGGGATGGTGACGGAAAAGGAAAATATGACTGGATCTTAGTGGGTAATGGTTTTGATGCGGTTTATAAACTTGAAGGAGTAACGGCATCTGGTAATTTTGCTTATTCACAAAAGATAGATATTGATTACTCGGTCTCAAGTGATAAAAAAACTATTACTTTTGGCAGTACTGTTTCTTTAGATGGAGTCATTGATGCAAGCGGCGGTACCATATCGCTACCTGGAGGTGAAAAAGTTGAAATTCCAGCTGGAAGTACTCAAGAAACTACTAACGTTGAGTTTAATCATATAGACATCTCTTCTGAAGGTATTGCAGAAGAAGTTCTACAGGCATATCTATTTACTAGCAGTTCTGAGTTAAAAAGTGCGAACTTTTCACTACCAATTTCATCTAATGATGTTAAAAACTCTTCTGATTTACATGTAGTTTATATTCAAGAAGATGGAGCGGTAAAAGAGCTGACACCAACCTATAATGTAAGTACAAAAAAAGTTAATTTTGATTTAACGAATAACTGGAGTTTCAACCCACTGTATCTTGCAGGACGTTCAGTAAACAGAGCTAGCCCTTCAAGTAGTAAAATTATAGTGATGAGAACAAAAGCTGCTTTATCTTCTTCGGGTACAAGTGCTTTAATTGAAATGCCATATTATGAACAACCAGGAAATACATGTTGGGCAACAGCGGGAAAGATGATGACTCATGGATTACCCATTGCATCAAAAGCGCATACTGAAGAAGTATCCATTCGTGCCCTTATGGGCGTATTGCAAATTGGTATAGATGATGGTTTTAACAGTTTTTACAAAGGAGCTTCTTTAGCTAAAGTTCTTGGACTTAATTATGGAAACTATTTTCGATGGTCTAGCATTAGTAATAAGCTGATTGAAGAGTTAGATTCAGGGCACCCTGTTATCTATAGTGGGACATTTGCTTCAGTGGATAATCCAACAAAGAAGATAACACATGCAGTATTAATAGTAGGCTATGAAAATAATTCTAATGGTGAACTTGTTTTTATAATGCATGATCCAAGAAATCAGGGTACTGTATCTATGTATAGAAAAGTGTCGTGGAAAGATATGCAACTAGACAGTTTCACACAAGCAATTACACTTTTTTGGAGCACAACAAAGGCCTCAAGTTCAAATTCTAAATTCACCTTAGGCTTGCCTACTAATGGTCAATTTGGTAGATTTTACTTTGAAGGTAAAAAAACAGATAAATTTAAGCCTGTTCGGTATTTTTTACAGTTTACACCCTCTGTATCAAAAGGTTACTTATGGTCAGATAGTGAAACATTACCTTATCCTGAAACTGTTTTTAGAGAAAATGTTAGTGAACTTATAATGAAATTTCCAATTATTAATAGTTCAAGCTCCAGTGGTAGTGCATTTGTAAGCATTGAAGTGTATGAAAAATCAAATTCATCTAATAAGGTTAGAGCAAGTCAAACCCTTAGTGTTGCTTCACATGGACAAGAAGATGTAGATATTACAGTTAACCTGGAATCATTAGTGAAAAACTTGGGAGCAGAAGTTAGCGAGTGCGCGGTATCCATTAAACTGTCTGAAAATGGTACGGTATCAACATGGGACATACTTGATGGTTTTGAACTCACAAGAGTGACATCAGATGAAACAACAGCTTATGGTTGTCCTTGGACATATATTCCTGCGCTTGATATAGAGAATGATGGTAATGTAAATATGGTTAATATTAAAGATGCAGATAATTATATTCAGTGTATTTATAATGTATTTGAGGGACCAAAGTGGCTTACAGCAGAGTGGCCACATGTTGATGGTTCTCTAGAAGGGATGGGAAAACACTATAATGAAGATAAAAAATTAATAAAATTAGTTCCTTTTGTAGATGATGAAGTACATGGTGTAGAGATATGGTACTATGAATCAGGAGTCATACGTTCGGAATTCCCTTACATTAACAATGAAATGGATGGTCTAGTAAAGTCATATTTTCAATCTGGAGTTCTAGGAAAAATTACTCCGTATAGTAATGGTGAGATGCATGGAGATCAACAAAGTTTTACAGAAGATGGAGTTATGTGGAAATGCAGCACATTTAATAATGGCAGCTTTGTAGGCAGCTGTATGCCGTAACTTACTATTTACTTAAAAATACAATGCCTTGTTTTTGAGGTTTTATAGGTTTTTCAGGAGTGCCTGGTAAATAATCTAGGGAGGAGTTCCCTAGAGATAAGTTATGGAGCTGTGAAGAAAATCTCTCCATCTGAGACGCTGTAGTCAACATCAATCTGATGTGAGTACAAGAACTCACCTGTTCGACTGACACCACTGAGTTTAACTACCATTTTATTGTTCATATCAGCAGATGCTAAGATCCAATCAAACATCATGCTTCCATCATCATCCATATCTACGTTTAATGGAAACATATACCATGCTGGAGTTGGTGTTGGTATATCTGCTTCGGCCCAACCAAAGACATCACCTGATGTAGCAGGAACACCTTGTAATTGAAATGATGAACCACGTGGCGTGGTAAATGCCCAGTCAAATGCACGTTCTACTCCAGCAAAATCATGACGTCCAAAAGATCCACCAATCATATAACTTTCTTGACTAATGAGTAGCCCTGCTACGGTCTCTTCAAGCTCTACAACTGCATGATCAGGCTCAGCTTCTGATGCTTGTGCAAAACCTCTGTCTGCCATTGTAAAATCACTACATCCAGCATCGTTACATGCTTTGACTCTGTAGAAGTAATTAATACCAGGAGTGACGGTATTATCATTAGTGATTGTTTCTGATGTTGTACCTATTTTGCTTCCCATTGATGCAGCATCAGTAGTACGATAGATCTCATATTGTGTTGCATTTTCAACTTCAGATATGGCGATTTCAACCTTATCTTCATAAACACCTCTACTTGTGGTAATTCTATCTGGAACAGCTGGAGCTAAAATCTCATCAACGACTTCATCTTCTTCTTCAACAACTCCTTCTCCTAATACTCCTGCATAGCCACCATCTGGTGTTATATCTTCTGTACATACTCCATCAGCATCACATGATGTCGCTGCATAATAGTACTGTACTCCAGGAATTGCTGTGGTATCTATAAATGATGTACTTGAAGTTCTTGTGATTGAACGGTAACCCATACCAAACAGTTCATCTGACCTAAACACCCAATAAGATGCTGCCCCTGCTGCTGCATTAAAGGTAATTTCTACTTTATCTGCATACGTGCCATCAGTTGCACGAAGATCTGTTGGAGAAAGAAGTACAGCTGCTTCTGGTTCGATTGGCTCAGGTTCAATTGGTTCTGGAGAAGCTATGCTACCATGATTGTTATTACTTACTGCACAGCCAACATCATTACATGCTGCGACCATAAATGGCAATCTATCTGTATTGTCTGTAAAGTAGGTGTACCTAGTAGCAACTAATGCATCAGCACCTGGAATTTGCTGGAATCCACCTACAGTATCCAATCCAACTTTATAATAGGTGGCCCCATCGGCACTTGACCATGTAATTAAAATTTTGTCAGGGTATGTTCCATCTGATGCACTTACATTACTTGGTCTGTCTGGAAGTTCAGGAACTGGCTCTAGAGGAGATTCTGCACTAGATGTAGAACCTTTATCCGTTACAATATCACTACAGCCTAATGCATTACATGCCTGCACAGAGAATGTATAAATTTTACTGGGGTCTGATTCAAAAGTATAAAAAGTACTGTCATAGCTCGCATCAAGCCATTTTATCGATCCCCATAAAGTGAGCCCAATTTTATAGTACGAGGCTCCACTTGGTGCAATCCAAGATATTAGAATTCTATCATCAAATGTTGCATCTGATGCTACGACTTCAGATATGTTTTCAGGGACTTTAGGTCTAAAAACATCTAAATTCGAATCTGGTATTTGTATAGGCTGCTGTTCAAATTCAAGTGGATTCCAACCACCACTTTTACTCTCTTCTAGTTCTACCGTATCTGATGGCAAGAAGGAAGCATATGCCTCTTCAGCGTATATGTTTGCTACCCCGATAGCGAGTACGATTACTGTAGCTGAAATGCTAGTGATTATAGTCTTCATCTCTTATCCTTTATGTTTAATACTTGAAGTATATTTCGATATTGTGAGTTTTATGTGAGCTTATAAGCTTACATTAACCAGGCATAGATAAGATTATATATTAATTAAAATTAAAAACAACACCCTTGTGAATGAATTTCCACTGTATAATATCACCACAAATCCACTATAAAAAGTACCATGAACGCACTAATAACACTTTTAACTAAAAAAACAGCGCTCAAGAAAGAGCATATTACCAATATTTTGCAACTACTTGATGATGGTGCCACCATTCCTTTCATAGCGCGTTACCGTAAAGAGATGACAGGAGGGGCCAATGATGATGTTTTACGTGAATTTGAGGCGATCTATCTTAGTAGTAAAAAGCTCCTTGATCGTAAAGCAGAGATTTCACGGCTCATTGAAGAGCGCGCTGTTTTAAGTGAGGCGATCAAACAGAGCATTGATAGGGCTGAGACATTAAGAGTTTTAGAAGATATCTACCGCCCTTTTAAAGAGAAGAGAAGCTCACGCGCCACAACGGCTATGGCTAAAGGTTTAACACCACTAGCCAATATATTAGAGCGTGCCAAGCTGAGTCTCAATGAATTTAAACGTGAAGCTAAAAGTGATGACGCCATCAAAGGAGCACAGGATATTTTAGCCGAACGCTATGCAGATCAAGCTCGCGAACGTGAAGCGATTCGAAACTCCATGCTTCGTTTTGGTATTTTAGAGCTTAAAAAAGCAAAAGCATTTAAAGAAAATGGTCTCTATGCTAAGTTTTTAAATCACTCTGAGAAAGTGGCTTACATCCCATCACATCGATACCTAGCCATTATGCGCGCCGTAAAAGAGAAAGAGCTCTCTGTTAAGATTACCTTGGATATTGAGCGCATTGAAGAGAACATCAGAGCGTATAAAATTCCTCGTCACGCCTCAAGCTCTAAAACACTACTTTTTGATGCCTATAGAGATGGTCTCAAACGTCTGCTCTTGCCTTCCATTGAGCGCGAAGTCCATGCAGAGCTTAAAGAGAAAGCTGATCTTGCGGCCATCGGCGTCTTTGGTAAAAACCTCTCTCAACTTCTCATGACCCCACCCGTTACAAAACGTGTTTTACTCGGTGTTGATCCTGCTTTTAGAACGGGTTGTAAATTGGCCGTTATTGATGAAAATGGGCATTACCTCGAACATGGAGTTATCTACCCGACTGAGCCAAAAAATGATTATGAGGCTTCGAAAAAAAAAGTCTTAGCACTCGCCAAAAAATACACCATTAACGGTGTGGCTATCGGAAATGGTACCGCCTCACGCGAGATACAGGAGTTTTTTGCCAGATTAAACAGTGATGAAGATACTAAGCTAAACTACACCGTTGTCTCTGAAGCGGGTGCTTCTGTCTATTCCGCTTCAAAAATCGCAGCGCAAGAGTATCCTGATCTTGATGTCACCATACGCGGTGCGATCTCCATCGCTCAACGTCTTCGTGATCCTATGGCAACACTCGTTAAGATTGATCCAAAATCTTTAGGGATTGGGCAGTATCAGCATGATGTGGATCAGAAACTTTTAGAGAAAAAACTCTCTGATGTCACGCAAGACCTTGTTAATCGTGTGGGTGTGGATATCAACTCCGCTTCGGCTTCACTGCTTGCTCATGTGGCAGGGATTGGAGCTAAACTGG
>JAYEGP010000146.1:0-3072 GCA_034659135.1 Campylobacterota bacterium | reverse complement strand
AATTAAAAGAAATATAGGAATTAATAATGGAAAAATTAAAAAAAATAAATATAAATGATATAAGACTTGATTTACATAACCCTCGTCTTCCATTATCTATTAGAAAAGGAGAGGGGACTAAATCAACTGCAGAGTTAGACAAAGATGTTTTAACATATCTAATTAAAACTGGAAGTATTACAGAACTCATTTTATCTATTGGTGAGAATGGGTTCTTTGCAGGAGAAGCATTATTATTAGTAAAAAATGAAGACGAACCAAACAAATATACTGTAGTCGAAGGAAATAGAAGAGTTACTGCCCTCAAATTACTACATAATCCTTCTTTAGCTACAGCTTCAAAAAATAAAATAGCAGAAGCATCTTCTATGGCTAAAGTCTCTTTAGACGACTTAGAAATGATACCCTCAATAATTTTTAGTAGCAGACAAGATATTATTAGATACCTTGGATACAGACATATTACAGGTATTAAAGACTGGAAAGCCTTAGAAAAAGCTAGATATATGTATGATCTTTACTCTCATTTTAAAACTCCTTCAAATACTGATATTGCTGTATATAAGGATATATCAAAATCTATAGGTAGCACTCCTTCATATGTAAAAAGAATTTTAAAAGCATATGATATGTATCTTTATGTTGAGCAAAAGGATTTTTTTAATATTAGTGGCCTCAATGATACAACTTTTTATTTTGTAAATTTATCTGATTCTTTAAATAAACCAAATATAAAAATATTTTTGTTAGAAACAAACGACAACAGAGAGTTTAATGAAGTTAATTTAGAAAAATTAATCAAATGGATTTTTGAAGAGACAGGAGAAGGAAATACTAGATTAAAAGGGACAAGTAGTGATTTAAAGGATTTAGATATGATTTTATCTAATCCAAAAGCTTTAGCTCTTTTTGAATCGAAAGAAGCCTCTTTATCTACAGCTGTTTTCTTTGCTGAAGATACTGAAACAATATTATCAATTTCTTTAGAAAAAGCTTTACAACATTTGGAAGAAGCACATAGAGTTTTACCGAAAATTCAAAATTTTAATAGTGTGTCAAAGTTTGATGACAATCTATTAGAAATTAGAACGATTGCAAAAAATTTATTTTCTTCAAAGAAAGAACGAACGCAAAGCCTTGATGATGACATATAGTGAAATAATTACTAAGTCTTTAGATAATATTCATACTAAACTATCTTCATATAATAATGATAATACAAAAGATCATTATAAATGTGATTATATTGAACTATTAGCTTTGTTAAATACTGATGAACTATATAAAGATGACTTTCTAAAAAGATTTTTTTATGAGTATGAAGATAGACATGAACATGCGGAAGAGGAACAATCTGAAATATCAGAACAACAGGATAGAGAAGTAAATGACTTGTTCACTATTCTTAAATACAGACAAACATTATATGGAGAGTACTATCCTTTCATTGTTAATGAAGAAAGTATACTATTAAAGCCAAGTCTAGATGATATGCAAACGCTTTATATTGTACTATTAAGCTGTGCAAATTTAACTTCATTTGAAAAAGATTTACAATATAGATTGGCAGATGAGTTCGAACACATTACATATTGTGCAATGAAACACTATCTTCCAAATTCTTTTGAAGTCAAAAAACTAGGCTCAGGTTCTCATTACAGTGGTAATACGAGAAATAAATTAAAAGAGTTAGGAAATGATTTAAATGTTCCTGTTGATAATGATCAGATAGATGGTATTGCATTAAGAGCAAATAAAGAAAAAGGGGTAGACTTAATTGCTTGGTATAAATTTATAGATGGTTTACCGAATACAATAATTTTTCTAATTCAATGTGCTTGTGGTAAAGACACTGTTCATAAACAATATGAGCCGGCTGCATATTATACTTATTTTAATTTTTTAAAATATCAAAAAGAACCAATCATTACTTTAGCAACACCAAAGTCAGTAGTGATCAAAGAAATGCATATCCAACAAATCAGTGAAGTAGCTATGAAAGATATATTATACTTTGATAGGTTGCGTATTATGGAACTTATACTTGACTTTAATTGTATCTCAAGCTTAGGGTCATTTAACTTAGCAAAAGAACTAATAGATAAACGTATTTCAGTATTAGATTAAACTATTTAAACTCTTGCCCCAACCACTCAAACACATCACTTTTATCTTTCCAAGACGAGGCTAGAATGTTAAAGCCTCTTTCACAGTGATATTCTAAAGCTTTTTCAAAATCTTTATCATTTGAAATTTGAGTATTATCATTGTTTGCGACAATCAAAGCCATTAGATTATGATAGTCTGCTTGATCGCCGTGAAGCTCATTTTTACTTTTACCTGTAAGAACGTCCCAAGCATATGACTTACCACCTGTAAAGTCTATACTACTATCATTATTAATCTTTTCATCTAGTGATAATGAAGTGAATATTGCAAAACGAAGGGTTAACCATTTAGGCTCTTTTTCAAACCCAAGGTATTTTGCAATACGATCTAAGTTTTCTTCTGTGTGTTCTGATGTTCTCATTAGACTAACTCCAGACTTAATTGTTGTGGTTTTATATGGATAACACTATCTGCTGACACTTCGTTAACTGTTGTAGCAGAACCTGCATTCGATAGTTCATATACTTGTTCTATATGCTCTTTTAACTGTTTAAAGCCTTCATGCCTTAATTCACTAGGTGTTGGCAGTATAATGACCTGATTTGATGCGTTAGGATAGAAGTAATTTAGTATACGAGTTTGGTTCTTTTCATCTAGTCTACCTAATGGTGTGTCAATGATCATTGGGATCTCTTCTGGGATGTATTCTGATATTCCCCATATCAATGCCGTAGCAATAATTTGTTTTTGCCCTGACGAACTTGAGAGGATGTCCATAGCGCTATCTTCTTTATCATAGATGTTGATGTTAAAGTCTTCATCTAAACGAATACTATCTGCTTCATAACCTTCCTTTTTCAGTTGAGTAAACTTCTCATTAATCGTTTTTTCTAAAGAGAGGCGTTTGTCTTTTTTAATCTTACTTTTCATCTGTCTTGCAACATTGATAACTGAATGAAGTGT
>JAYEGP010000145.1:0-14657 GCA_034659135.1 Campylobacterota bacterium | reverse complement strand
AAAATGGCAATCTTGAATAAAATTTTTCATCGCCATAGCTTTGGCTATGACTCAAAAAAAGTTTTATCCAATATTACTCATTTTGAGACTATTTAGGCTATGCTCTTATACCGCAACAAGTCTATTATACAAAAGCTTACATGTAAACAAAAAAGATGCTAATACTTTTGCTATACTCTTACTCAATAATAATTGGAGATACTATGCCTTATGATACAGTAGATAGAGTTTCGGTAGAGAATATGGTGCGTGAGTTTTATGCCCTCATCATAAAAGATGATATGGTAGGCCCTTACTTCATCAAAGCCTTAGGTGCTGATTTAAAAAATGGCAAATGGTATGAGCATCTTCATACTCTAGATAAATTTTGGCTCATGATGATGACGGGAGAACGAGGTTATTGGGGAGATCCCTTTCCCCCACATGCATTTATAGGGCCGATGTACCCTGAAACGTTTGAGCGTTGGTTAAAACTTTTTAATGAGACTGTTTATCGCTTATATACTCCAGAAATTGCAGAAAAGTTTTATAAAAAAGCTGAAATATTAGCGGAACAATTTATGGAAAACCTTGATATCAATGATGAAGAGGACGATGAAGACGACTAAAGAGATCACATTTTAGAGTATTCCAATTAATCAAAACAACTTTAGAATCTTTAAACAGACTTAAAAAGCTACGGCTACAATGACAAAAAATATTTGTGGAGTATCTTAAACTATGGCAAGTCAAGAATCAAAACGTTACTTAGAGTTACAGATGGAAGAACTTAAAGCTTCTCATAGCATGGATACACAAAAGAAGAATCCAGCTCCAAAAAAAAATAATAAAAATGCTGAGATTGCAAAACTCTATGAAGATGCCGCTGAATACGAAGAAGACTTAGAATGTTTTGAACAAGAGTTGGTCATTATAAAAGCCAGTGTACTTAAAGATATCGCGACTAAATTAACACAAACACTTCCAGATGAAGAGAGAAATTATACACAAGAGTTAAAAGTTGTATTAGAAGCAGGTTGGACACACTTAGTAGATGTTACAAAAAAGCATCCAAAAGAGCAACTAGAACTTATTAAAAATGCAGAGTTTTGTGATGCCGTTGAGGTCTTACGTGCTGCTTACCCTGATTATAAGGGTGACTTTGAAACCGATGTGAGAAATATTTTACTAAAGCGATGGGAAATGCTCATTGCCATTAAAAAAGAACATATCAAAGAAGAGCTTGAAGAGATTAAGACTTTAGGCCTCAAACCAAACTATGTGAAAAGAATTTACATGCAATTTCATAGTATTGAATAAACGTTTCTTATCTTGTAAGAAAAGGAACTTCATCTAAAGAAAAATTTTCTAGCTTATTCATAATCCATTGCTGCTCTTTAGAGTTTTCGTTGAAATAGATAAAGATTCCTTCTCCATCTTCATCATTTTTAATAAGTATCCCATCACTACTTTGTGTTTCCCACGCTGATAAGGATTCATAGGCTACATACTCATTTTGCACTACATAACTTTGTAGTGTTATCTCTTTTTCAAGAGAATAAAAAAGAAATCTTTTTGAAGCAATTTCGTCTATCTCTACTAAAGTAGGCGCATGCAAGTGATACATTTTATATCCAAAGCTTTTTAAAAGTTCAGATAAAAATTCATGAGTCCACGCCAGCACTTCTTTCATACATTTAGAAGTTGCGGGGTCTGTATTATCGCGATCTAAATATGCTGTGTTGTAATTTTTACAAATATTACTGTAGTCGATTCCAATACCTATTTTATTCACCTTAAGCCTCTTTTACCACACTTACTTCATCTCCAACTTCAACTCTTCCATACTCTACAGGAGATACAAAAATACCACGATTTCCATGAATAAGTTCAGGTAACTCCGGTGCAAACGCATATAAGTATCGATAGGCTTGACATGGTCCTGTTACTTCAAATAGTGTCTCTCCTATTTCAATAACGGATCCCTTCTTGAGATGATTTAGGTCAATATCTACATAAATGTTTTCCATCAACATCCCTTGATCAACAACAAGCTCTGCCTCTTCTATAAGATCATAACTCTTTTTTGAAACCAAAAGAATCAGACTTGATTCTTCGCTTTCATAGTTTTTGTCACCTAAAATTCCATTATCATCACACTCAAAGTCATCACACTTCATACGGTGACCAGAACGCATCAAGTCAGGCATCGTCATATATAAGCTTAATACTTTTCCAGTTGCCATCAATTATCCTTTGAATAAAAATTGGTTGATACTAGCATAAATGTTTTAAATATACCCATTCATTGCATTTAAATGATTAATATTAGATATATCAAGAGATTATATGATTAAAAAAAGTTTTTTTAAAGAATTTGATAGTAAAATTCAGCTCCACGACTTTTCGTGCCTAATAATAATGATACTGTTACTTAAATATACACTATAAAGAATATACATTTTTTATTCTATCTAGGTGACACGTCACAAAAAATTTTACATTGTTGAGTCAAATTAGTAAGAAAGGGTTAAAAATGTATTATGTAGCTAAAGTCAATTCAGACATGTGTGCTGATCACAAATGCAACATGTGTACACTTTATTGTCCAGAAGCCAACACGCTGATGTTTGATAAGGAAAACAACACATCATGGGTTGATGAAGATAGATGTAAAGGGTGTGCACTTTGTGTGTACGTGTGTACTGACTTGCTTAATCGAAACTGTATTTCGATGGAAATGGCTCAGGCAAAAGAAGGCTAAGTATAGAATTTGGATTTTATCTAAATATCACAGTCCAAAAAATTTAACTAGGAGAACTTATGGCAAATATAGGCCCCGCGTATTATTCACCGTATCCAGCGGCTACGTACGAAGGTGTAATTACACCACCAGAAGGAAAAGCACTATTACTAGAAGAGATAGTTGATGAAGAAACTGCAATGAGAGAAGTTGCAAGAGTCATGTTAACTAGCAATAATGCGACGATCTTTCCTGGTCCTCAAGTACTATATGGATGGAACGAAGCAGCAAAAGAGAAAGCTAAACTTATCAAAGAGATGGCTGATGTTCTTAATGCAAAAATGATTCCAATGTATGATTACAGACCAAAATATCCAAAGATTGACCCTGAAGTCGAGATCAATCCAAATCATCCAAACTTAACAATTTGGCATAACGATATTAAAGCGGCTATTTTTATTGGTGTTCATTGTCACTATGCAAATGTTGCATTAAAGATTGTTAGATCTGAAACTGATTGTTATACTGTTGGTATGTGTGCTCTATCTGGACATGAAGATGCAATGGCTACGATTAGAGACCAGCATGCTGAAGATGTAGCGAAATTCATCGAAATAGCAAAAGAAGTTAAAAAAGAACTAGGATTATAAAATGAGTAAACGAAGTGATATGACAGAAACACACAATTGGTCTGGTCAGAAATTAGTTTCAACAGACCATCTGCTTTTCGAAGCTCCTAGAACTAAACACTTTATGACAGGTTCTGAAGTTTTAAAAGAAGCGGTAAAAAGATGTACAGTAGATGCATCGGTATCCTACCCTATTACGCCACAATCTGAAGCGGCACACCTTATTGGTGAGCTTTGGGCAGAAGGTTATGTTGGTACGTATTTTAGAGGGGAAAATGAGTTTGGTGTAATGTCTGAAGTTGCTGGTTGTTCAATGGCTGGTGCTCGAACAATTACAACGACTTCAGGTCCAGGTACACTACGTGCAATGGAAAACTTTGCAATGTGGTCGGGTACAAGAGCTCCGATGCAACTTTGCTTGATGGCTCGTGGTATCAATTCACCACTAACGATTCAACCTGACAATTTAGAGGTTCAATACCTACTAGAAACAGGCATGCAAATTTGGTATGCCGAGAATGTTCAAGAGCTGTTTGACATGTCAATTGCAGCATTTACAGTTGCTGAAAAGCCTGATGTTCATGTTCCTATTGTTACTGTAGTTGATGGATTCTTTGTATCTCATACACGTGAAGCAGTTATGCTTCCAGATGATGATATTGCATTGCATCCTTACAACCCCTACGCAGCGCCACTACCTCCGATTGATTCAGAGATGCCTCCGGGACGTTTCTTAAGAGATCCATTCGTAATGAAATCTAACTATATCTCTTATGCTACTCACGCTTCTTGGCAGTGGGAAATAAGATCAGCAGTAGAGCGTTCACGTCCTTATGCAACACACTACCTAAAAGGCCTGGTACATGTCACAGGTGACGAAGATGCAGAAATTGCATTTGTTGCATGTGGTACAGCATCAAACCAAGCTAAAGAGGGACAGAGAGAACTTGCAAAACTGGGAATTAAATCTAAAGTACTCAAATTGAGAACTATTCGCCCATTCCCAACAGAAGAACTTTTAAAAGAACTGGCTGGTGTTAAACATGTATTCGTTCCAGAATTCAATGTTGTCGGTTGGTTGGCAAATGAAGTCAAACATGAGCTTTATGGAAAATGTGATGCTAATATTGTTAGCGGACCAAAAGTTGCCGGTGGTATGAGTATGCCTGCTGAAGCAATCATCCAAGAAGTAATGGAAGTAGTCAACGCTGGAAAAGGAGCATAAATATGTCATTTGATAAATATAGAATTAATCCGGAATTCATAGAGATTATGCCTCAAGAGATCATTGATCTTGAAGAGAAAGCAACATGGTCTACTAAATCGGACAAACCACGTGGTATCAAGGAACTTCCAGAAACTAAAGAGATATTAGAAGAGCATTCACTATGTGCGGGTTGTCCAGAGGCTATGGCACTAAGATATGTGCTATCGGCACTACCTAAACCTGAGGATACCATTATTGTAAACTCTACGGGTTGTACCTCTCTAATGTTCCCACACATTGCACTTCATACAGTGCACTCACTTTTTGGTAACCAAAATGCTGTTGCATCTGGTATCAAAAGAGTTTTAGACTGGAGATTTCCAGATGCAGAAAAAGACGTTGTTGTTTTAGCTGGTGATGGTGCGACTGTTGATATCGGTCTTGACTATACACTTCAATCTTTCTTTAGACAAGAAAATATTACAACGATCTGTTTTGACAACGAAGTTTATGCAAATACTGGTGGACAAGAATCTGGTGCAACTGCAAAAGGTCAAGTGTTTAAAATGGCGCCAACAGGTAAGAAGTTTGATAAGGTACCAATGTGGGAACTTGCTACAACTTCTGGATGTCACTACTCTATAAACATGACAGCTTCTGCACCAAAAGCAGTAGCTAGAGCAGTTAGAGAAGCCATCTTAGTTGCTAGAGAAATTGGACCGACATTTATTAACATTTATACTCCTTGTATTCTTGAAATTGGACTAAGTGCTAATGAAGGACTTGGGGAGATGAAAGATCAAGACAAAGACAGATTTGCTTCATACAAACATGTTTCACCAGAAGCAGAAGCGTTTTTAGCAAAATGCAAAGAAGAGGGGCGTTTATAATGGCAAAAGATTCAATTAAAGTTAGACTTCCTGGTTTAGGTGGGCAAGGGGCAGTTACTGCTGCACATATTGCAGCAACTGCCGCTGATACAGAAGGTTACTATGCGGTCTCTAATCCATTTTTTGGTGCTGAGAAACGTATGGCTCCGTCTGAAAGTTATGTCAGAATGGGAACTGTGCCTATTTACGATAGAGGCGAGGTTATCTACCCTGACATCGTAATGATTTTTCACCCACAAGTAATTACTATGGGTAAATCATATACTATGCCTTTTTATGCGGGTATTAAAGAAAATGGTCTGGTTATCATCAATAGTGATACCGATCTTTTGACTGATACGGATAAAAAGATTCTAAATGACTTAAATGTAAAGGTTCTTACAAAAGACTTTACTCAGTTTGCCATTGATCAAGCAGGAACTGAACTTGCTACAAATATGGCAATGCTAGGTGCACTATTTGGTGCTCTTGGTACGGTTAGAAAAGAAGCTATTGAAGAGGGTATCAAAGATAGATTCCTTAAAAAATATACGGCTTCTGGTGGTACAGCAACACTTGATTCAGTCATTGAGAAAAAGTTCAAGAAAAAACAAGAGCTTATCCAAAAAAATCTCGATACTGCATCTGCCGCATTTGACTTAACTGCAGAGTGGTGCAAAGAAGTTGATTTCCAACAAATTTTAGAAGCTCCAAAGAAATAATCTTAAAGTAACTGCTGCAATAAAATACAGCAGTTACTATGGATACGATAAAACTCTTCAATAGATAACACTACATACACAATCTCATCTCTTAAGGTATAGTCACAATGAACGCTTTTATTATTACAGGATTTTTAGGTGTCGGAAAAACCACCATGCTGACCAATACGGTCAAACAACATTTTAGTGATAAAAATATTGCTATTATTGTCAATGAATTTGGTGATGTGGGTATCGATAGTAAAATACTTACCAATGTTCATAGCGAAGTACTTGAGATTTCAGAGGGTTGTATCTGCTGTAAACTCGCTCAAGAGTTTGAAAGTGGTGTTATTGAGATTACTAACAAGTATAACCCTGATATCATATTCGTAGAGACTTCAGGAGCCTCAGAACCTTTTCCTATCTTTTTATCTTTGCAAAACCTAGGGGTATCCGTTGAAGGTATTATATGTGTTGTTGATGCAAAGAATTTTAATACCTATCAAGATAACTCAACGGCTAAATATCAAGTAGGTGGATCAAATATTATCGTATTAAACAAAACTGACTTAGTGACAAAAGAGGATCTACTAACTGTAGAGAAAGATATCATCCAGGTCAAAGAGAAATATAATATAAAAAACAATCTCACTGGTGCCACCGTATTTAACAATTTTGTAATACATAATGCCCAGCAAGGGGTTGTTAATAAAGAGGTTTTTGAAGGTATTTATGAAATTGATGAAATCATTGGATTGGCTAAAGATTATAGCCATCTTGATCACACCGCAAAAGACTCAATAACTCAAAAGCTTGCTTACCTTAAAAATAATATAGAATTTAACGATATAGAAGAGCTATTAAGCGCTCTTCCTAAAAGTATCTACAGGGTAAAGGGTGTTGTAAAAACAGAAGATATTCCTAATCCTATTGTAATAAACTACTCATTTGGCAATACTTCATATGATGAGCTAGCGCAATACAACGAAGCATCAATCTTGATATTTATTGGAGAAGCGATAGATGCTGACATGAATCAATTAATTGAAACATTTGATTTTTTGAATTTCCCACAATTTAGAATAAATAGATAAAAATTAAGTCCGTAAATAAACATTTATGACCCTCTAAATACTCTTCTTATCTTCTCATAAAAGAGCTTAAGAAGGGTCAATTCAAAGCCTTAGATAGCACTTCATTGTACCATAACATTCCCATTCTAAGATGATGATTAAGTAATACATTTCATAACTAACATTAATTATTTTCATAAATATTTCATATTAAATATGAAGATTTTTACTCCTCATTTTTTTCATTTATTCGAAAAAAAGAAGAAGAAATAGTCGATTTGTAACTATATAAATTTAACGTTATAAATTATGCTTAAGGATAAAACGCAATAGCACCGTAACCTAAGGTTACTATTGATAATTTTTTTTCTAAAATATGATGAATTTTATACCGTATTTTACAGTGTGTAAAATCTACACATCACCTTAGCAAACACCTATAATAAGCATTTCACGACTAAGATCTAGCATCAAAAACTATCTAAATAAACTCTAATACTTTTATTATCAGCATTATTATAATTTTATTAATTAATTATTAGTTATTAGTTATATTTAAGTTTAATGCATTAATTTACCTACATTAAGAGCTTTGAAGATATATGCAAGAAAGTATATAATTAAAATAAAGCTTCTAGTTGTTGAATTTTTAAAATATATCTCTTTTAAACTTAAAAATTTGTACTAAAATAGATAGTTTAGATTATATTATGCGCAATCTATGTAACTTTACGTAACTTTTTCTAAATGTAAGGAGTAAACTATGACAAAAAAAATAACAGTAGGTCCAGCTGGATACATGCCACAATCAGCACCATCAATGGGTGTTGAGCTGTCCCCAGAAGGTAAGGCTTTACTCTACGGTAATTCCGTAGAGGAAGAAGAAGCAATGAGAGATGCAGCTATAGCGCTGCTTACAATGGATAATCCAACAATTTTTCCAGGTCCTCAAGTGCTATGGGACTGGAAAGCTGATATAGCTGATAAAGCTACAGCTATTTTAGAGCTTGCATCTGAAATACCAAACTGTAAAATTATTCCAATGCCAGACTACAGACCTAAATATCCAAAAATTGATGTTAAGGCTGAAATCAATCCAAATCATCCAAACCTAACGATCTTAGATAATAAAATCAAAGCTTGTATTTTTGTGGGTGTACACTGTCACTACGCAAACCTTTCTTTAAGAATGATCCGTGCCGGAACAGATTGTTACACAATCGCATTATGTGCTTATATGGGACATGAAGAGGCAATGGCATCAATCAGAGATCTACATGCATCTAATATTAGAAAATTTAGAGACATTGTTATTGAAGAGAGAAACAAATTAGGCATTGAGTGGACCGCTACTCTACCACCAGAGAACCCATCTTTAGAAGATGAGGATTATGGCACATTATCACCTGCTGATTATGGTGAGTACAGAAGTCTCATCATGACGAAAAAAGGTGAGCATGTTACTGATGTTGAATAAAGGAGAAATTAGATGAGCGCAGTTCAAGCACAAAAACCAGCAAAAAAACAAGTAGACGTAAGTTACCTGTTAAATGAGGCTCCAAGAGAGCGACACTTTATTACAGGTGCTCAAGCGATGGCAGAAGCTGTTAAACGAGCAAATGTTGATATGGCAATTGCTTATCCAATTACACCACAATCAGAGGTAATGCACCTTGTTGGTGATATTTATGCTCAAGGGCATATTAAAGAGTACTACAGAGCTGAAGAAGAGCTTGGTACGATGTCAGCTATTGCTGGAGCTGCAAGAGCAGGTGTTCGTCTCTTTACAGCAACATCAGGTCCAGGTCTTCTTAGAGGTCTTGAAGCGATTGTATCTTGGCCAGGACATAGAGTTCCAGCCGTACTAGGTATTTTAACTCGTGTTGTCAATGCACCGCTATCAATTCAGCCTGATAATGTTGAGATGGCTTATATGATGCATTGTGGTGCTGTTATGCTACATGCTGAAAATCAGCAAGATACATTTGATATGACATTAGCTGCCTTCGCGATTGCTGAAAAAGTTGATGTTTACATTCCAGTAGCTGTTGCAACTGAAGGTTTCTTTGTAACCCATGCAAAAGGTTATGTTAACATGACTGCAGAGGACTTAGAGCTTACAGAATTCGACCCGATTGCTTCACCAGTTCCGGCGATGGACAATGAGACTCCTCCAGCTAGAATCCAGAGAGATGCTCCTGTTCAAAAGTCAAACTTTATGAGTTACTTAATTCACTCAGTATGGCAGCAAGAGATTTGGGATTCAAACAATCGTGCGATGAAATATATCTACGAGTACCTTGGTGGTCCAATCGAAGTTATCAACCCTGATGCAGATGTATTTGTTGTTGCCTCTGGTTGTGCTGCTGCACAAGCTAGAGAAGCACAAAGATATGCTGAAGAGGAAAACTTAAATGTTGGTTTAATTAAAGTAAGAGCTATTAGACCTTTCCCAGTTCAAGAGATTTGTGATACTGCTAAGAACGCTAAGGCACTTATTGTTCCTGAGCACAATGCTATTGGTTGGTTATCTAAAGAAGTTAAGGCATCAATTCCAAATGGTGGTATTGTTGTAGAGGGTCCAAGAGTATATGGTGGTATGACGCTTCCAGTTGAACTAATCATGAAAGAAATTTATACTGCTCTAGGTTTAGAGTATGAACTTAATTTATAAGGAATGGAGATAAAATGAGTTTAAAATATATAACTCCAGTAGATACATTTAAAAAATATTTGCCAAAAGATTATGTTGAATTAGTTGACTATGGTCCATTTGGAAAATCTCAAGAAGAGGCTGGTCCTGGTAATATGGGACAGTTCAAAGAGTTAATTGAAGAGCACCCGATGTGTTCTGGTTGCTGGATGGCTTATTACATCAGATTAGTTTTTGCATCACTTCCAAATCCGGAAGAGACTGTGACATTAGGAACTGCTGGGTGTGGTCGTTTGGCTATTTCTCAAGCTGCTGTTCCTTTTATCTATGGTAACTATGGAGATCAAAATGCAATGGCTTCTGGCCTAACTCGTGCATTTAGACTACGTTTTCCTGAAAAACATAAAGATGTTATTACTATCGCTGGTGACGGTGGTACTATGGATATCGGTTTCTCAATGACAATGCACTCATGGATCCGTGGTGAAAGATTCACAACGATCATGCTTGATAATGAAGTTTATGGAAATACTGGGGGTCAAGAGTCTGGTATGTCTCCTAAAGGCGCTGTTCTTAAGATGGCTCCATTAGGAAAAAAAGGCGAAAAAATGCCTGCAACTGACCTGGCTAAAGCTGCTGGTTGTGTGTACATTGTTAAGATGTCTCCAACAAACATCAAAAAAGCGGCACAGATCATCAGAAGAGCAATCTTTGTTGCTAGAGAAGTTGGTCCTACATTTATTCACGCGTATACTTCATGTAATATTGAGTATTCAATCCCTACAGAAGATGTATTTAAAGATGCTAAAGAGAAAGAAAAAGGTCGATTTGCATTTGAAGAGTACATGACTGATGAAGCAAAAGAAGTAATCGAGCGTGTAGAAGGTGAAGAGAAAGCAGCTAGAAAAGCTAGAAAAGCAGCAAAAGCTGAGGGAGTTAACTAACATGGCGACAGAAAAGAAAAGATATAATATACGTATCTCTGGCCTAGGTGGACAAGGTGTTGTTACTACTGCCCACATCCTTGGTTCAACTATGGATAATGCCGGAAAATATGCATCACTCGTACCATTTTTTGGTTCTGAAAAAAGAATGGCACCTGTTGAAGCTTATGTTAGAGCTTCTTCAGAGCCAATCTATGAAGTAGGTGAAGTTGTTTATCCAGATATCATTATGATCTACCATTCACAAGTTGTTACACATGGTAAATCTTATACGATGCCGTTTTATACCGGTCTAAAACCAAATAGCCTTATCATTATTAATACTGATATCAGTGTGCTTAACGAAGATGATATTAAAGTTCTTAGTGACTTAAATGCAAAAGTTGTTCAATTCAATGCAACGGATCTTGCTAAAAAAATAGCGGGTACTGAACTTGCTACGAATATGGCTATGATGGGTATGCTTCTTGGTCTTACAAAACTTGTAACCGAAGAGAATATTGAAGCAGCGGTTAAAGAAAGATTCCTAGGAAGCTCATTTGTTGCTTCTGGTGGTACTGCCGCTCTAGATTCTGCTATCGAGAAAAAGTTTAAGAAAAAAGAAGAACTACTTGCTAAAAATATGGAAGTTATTAATAAAACTTTCGAAATGGCAAATGGTATTGATTTAAATGACGGTAATTTAATTACTCAAATTGACGTTTAAAAGGAATAAATGAATGTATTATGTAGCAAAAGTTGATTCAGATAAATGTGCTGAGCATAAATGTAATATGTGTACACTATATTGTCCAGAAGCTAATACGCTGATGTTTGATAAAGTGAACAATACATCATGGGTTGATGAAGATAGATGTAAAGGGTGTGCACTTTGTGTATACGTATGTACTGATCTTCTTAATAGAGAGTGTATTTCGATGGAAATGGCTCAGGCTCAAGAAGTATAAGAGACCAATCTTATTAGTCACCTTCTCGGTGACTACCCTTGATGGTCTTCTCGCACCACCAATTAAAAATCAATCTTCATTATCTTCAAGTTCAAACACTAAATTACAACAAATATTAAAGAAAAATTCTAGTTTTACACTAAAAATATACTGAAAAGTGTATCATAACAGATGCGAAGCTGTATGTTGAAAAAATTTGGAGAACTCTGTGGAAAAAAACTTTAATTACTCTGGCTTAAAACTTGGAATTATTGGTGGTGGACAACTGGGAAAAATTATGTCTCAAAAAGCTAAAAAGATGGGCTTTCATGTAACAATTTTAGACCCAACATACAACTGTCCCGCTGCTCAGGTTTCTGATAAACATATTATTGGTGGGTTTCATGATAAAGAAAAATTAGAACAACTGGTTCAAGAGAGTGATGTCACAACTTTTGAACTAGAACATGTTGATACTTCTATTTTAAAAGAGCTCTATGATCATGGACACAATATTCATCCATCTCCTTATGTTATGGAATTAATTCAAAATAAATATGAGCAGAAAAAACTTCTAGATGAATGGAATATTCCCGTACCGAAATATAAAAGCATTGCATCAGATGAAGATTTAGCCAGCTTTGGATTCCCTGTCATTCAAAAAGCAAAAATGGATGGCTATGATGGCAAGGGTGTTCTCATGATAAAGTCTGCTGAGGACATTAAAGACTGCATTAAAGAGGATTCATTTATTGAAGAACTTATCGATATCGATAAAGAGTTAGCCATAATTATAGCAAGAAATATCGAAGGCGAAATCAAATATTATCCCGTTGCAGAGATGCTCTTTGATGATAGAGTGAATATTTGCGATATCGTCATGGCTCCAGCTAGAATCTCTAAAGAGATTGAACAAAACGTTGTAGAGATCTCTGTTAAAGCTATTGAAGCACTTGATGGCGTCGGTATTTTTGGTGTAGAACTCTTCTTAACCCATAATGGTGATGTTTTAGTCAATGAAATTGCACCCAGACCTCATAACTCTGGTCATTTTACGGTTGAAGCATGTGCTACATCACAGTTTGAGCAGATTATTCGAGCAGTCACGAACCTACCACTAGGTTCTACAAAATTAATCTCTCCAGCAGTTATGGTCAATCTTTTAGGTGAAGAAGGCTATGAAGGTGAACCCTTTATTGAAGGCATTCATGATGCACTAGAGATTCCAGAACTCTCATTTCACTTTTATGGGAAATCTTTCACAAAACCATATAGAAAGATGGGGCATGTCACCGTATTGGATGATAACATTGATGAAGCATTCACAAAGGCTATAAAAGCAAAAAACATTTTAAAAGTAAAAGGGAGTAAAAAAATATGAGCAAGCCATTAGTAGGAATAATTATGGGAAGTGATTCAGATCTTCCAGTCATGCAAGCAGCAGCTCTTATGTGTGAAGAGTTTGGTATTGATTATGAAGTTAGTATCGTTTCAGCTCATAGAACACCTCAACGATTAGTTAAGTATTCAAATCGTGCAGAAAAAAGAGGATTAAGAGTTATTATTGCGGGAGCTGGAGGCGCAGCACACCTACCGGGTATGGTTGCTTCATTAACACCACTTCCCGTTATTGGAGTTCCCGTTAAAGGCTCTTCTCTTGAAGGCATGGACTCTCTATTATCGATTGCTCAAATGCCAGGAGGCGTTCCTGTTGCAACTGTAGCCATTAATGGTGCGAAAAATGCTGGTATCCTAGCTGCTCAGATTATAGGTGTAAAAAGTAAAAAAACACGAAAAAAAGTACAAGAGTATAAAAAGAAAATGCTCAATGAAGTTCAGATGAAAATAGATAAGCTAGAAAAAATTCAATATAAAGAGTATCTAAAAGCGATGGGAAAATAAACCCATCGTTATCGCCTACGGCTATTAGTAATTCGCTCCAACATAGCATCTAAATTTCCAGTAGAGCGTACTTCTACCACTGCTGTCACCACTCCATGCAACGCAACGTATTTCAAGTAACTTACAAGGTCTTTACAGCCGTTCTCTTCTACTTTTTCGTCTATTGCCATTTTTTGTGACTCTGTTACTTTAAACCCAAGTTCCATTGATTCTTCTTCTGCTGAAGCACCCGCTGGCGTGAGACTAAATGGCTGTGTTTTTAATGCTACCACTTTTAAATAGGCACTGACATCATCAAATCCATTTTCTATCACCCTTAAATCAATCGTCTCTTTTTCTGATGGAGTGACCTTAAAATTAATATTAATAGTTGCATTCATATGTATATTTTCCCTTTAGATTTTTTCATACGCCATCATATTGTAAGTTTATTTAAAGACCCATTGCAAATATTCTTACATGTAAGTTTTCTTTTTTGGATAGTTTTTTCTCACCACTTTAGTATAGGTATAATGTCCTTTAATTAAGGAGTAGATATTTTGATGACACAAGATCAATTACCAATGGTAGATACACAAAGCATGAATGATACGCACTTTGAAGCGATGTTACTTATTAATAAACTTTCTACAGCTATACAAGACGCTGACGTGGATGCTGTTAATAAAAACTTCATTGAACTCATTGAGCATACTGAACACCACTGTAAAAATGAAGAAGAGATGATGATAGAAAAAAAATTTCCTCCTTATCTCGCCCACAAAGAAGAGCATGACCTAGCATTAGAAGATATGCGAAATGTTGCTTTAGAATTTACTAAGACTTTGGATATGGAGAGTCTAAAAAAGTATATTGAATTAAATTTAACGCCTTGGTTTTTACAACATACCGAAACTATGGATGCTGTTACTTCAATGTTTTTAGAAAATAGTGAAGCCCATCTCGTACATTGGGATCGGTTAAAAAAGAGATAGCGCTATACGTCTACTAGGAAGCTGTTAAAGCCTCCTACTAACAACCACAGGGGC
>JAYEGP010000144.1:0-3082 GCA_034659135.1 Campylobacterota bacterium | reverse complement strand
TTTAATGAGCTCAAACTACAGCGTATCTATTGTGGGACAAGTGCTCACAACATTCCTATGCAGAAACTTGCTCTAAAATTAGGAATGAAACAAGAAGGCATAAAAAAAGATGCTATGTTAAAAAATTCTCAATTTGTCGATATTATTGAATATGCTTTGCTGAAAAGAGATTATAATTTATGAGACGATGTAAAACCTGCGTTGAGACCGACACCCGACCCACTATGGAATTTGATGAAGATGGAATCTGTTTGCCATGTCGTTCGGTTTCACTAAGTGCCAATGAAGAGATAGATTGGGACGCACGTGCAGCCATCTTAGAAGATATTATACAATGGGGGAAAGAGCATAAGAGTAGCGGTTATGACTGTATTATTGGGGTGAGTGGGGGTAAAGATAGTACACGCCAAGCACTCTTTGCAAAAGAACATGGGTTAAATCCACTCTTAGTCTCATACAACTATCCACCTGAACAGCAAACTGAAATTGGAGCGCAAAATTTAGCAAACTTAGTTGAACTTGGGTTTGATGTTTTACGCATAACACCCTCACCTTTTATCTCCAAAGCACTGATGAAAGAGTGCTTTTATAAGCTAGGAAACCTCTTTAATGCTTCAGAGCTTGCCCTATATGCTTCACTGCCTATTACGGCCATTGCTTATAAAATCCCACTGATATTACTTGGCGAAAATCCAGGACTTGCCTTTGGAACTGATGTAGGCTCAAAAGATTACAACGGTAACCAGATGCGCAAGATGAATACCCTCCAAGGCGGTGACCCCAATCGATTTAAAACGGATTGGATGGATGATAAAGATCTCTATTGGTATCGTTACCCCCTCGATAAAGATAGAGAAAAAGCAGATTTACGTATCGTCTATCTGGGTTATTTTATGGATGATTTCAACGATCATACCAATGCAAAATACTCTATAGCACATGGTTTAAAAATTCGTACCGGTGAAGATGCCGATCCAAACAATATTGGCGGTACAGGTACATGGACGGCTCTTGATGATGACTTTGTCATCGTTAATCAGATGCTAAAATATATGAAATTTGGCTTTGGAAAAGCAACACAAGAGTCAGGAGTATCTATTCGTGCAGGACTAATGAGCCGCGAAGAAGGCATGGAGATAGTAAAAAAATATGATGGAAAATGTGCTCCTAAATATATTAGAGAGTTTTGTGAATACATCGATATTAGCGAAGAAGAGTTTTGGCGTGTTGCGGAGAGTTTTCGAGATCACAAGTTTTTTACTAAAGATTCAAAAGGCGAGTGGCACCTAAAAGAGGAGCTATTACGATGAACATAGTCATTATTGATTATGGAATGGGAAATACACACTCCATTGAAAATGCACTTACTTTTTTAGGACAAAAGTCTATAGTTTCGAATGATTTAAAACTAATTAATGAAGCGGATGCCTATATACTTCCTGGAGTTGGAGCCTTTAGCGAAGCGATGAAAAATCTTCATCAATTAAATCTCATTGCATCGCTTCATCATAATATTATTATTAAAAAAAAGCCTGTGTTAGGTATCTGCTTAGGGATGCAGATCTTAGCAAAAAGCTCTACAGAAATTAAACTTTCTCAAGGGCTTGGATGGATAGATGCTGATGTTATTGCCATAAGCAATGCAGAAGTTCGTGTTCCTCATGTGGGTTGGAACTCCATCGAAGTTATTGAAGCAAACCCACTATTTAACAATATTCCCTCTGATACCCATTTTTACTTTGATCACTCTTTTCATTTTTCAACCTATGAAGATGTTAGTTCTTCTATAACACTCTATGGAAAAAACATCACCGCTTCGATTCAAAAAGAAAATATCTTCGCTACCCAATTTCATCCTGAAAAAAGTCAAGTAGCTGGGCTAAAACTTTTACGTAACTTTCTAAACTATTCTCAGGGTTCACTATGTTAAAACAGAGAATTATTGCAACACTTATTGTTAAAAATGGCATTGTAGTTCAAAGTATAGGCTTTAAAAAATATCTACCTATAGGAAAGCTTTCTATCGCAGTTGATTATCTTAATAAATGGGGCATTGATGAGATTATTATCTTGGATATTGATGCTAGTAAAAATAGTACTGTCATTAATTCTTCTTTAATCCATGAAGTCTCATCATTATGTTTTGTACCTTTATGTGTCGGAGGAGGCATTTCAAATGTCACACATATTAAAGAGCTTCTCCAAAATGGAGCTGATAAAGTCAGTATTAACCATCACTTTTTACATAATCCTTCTTTTATTCATGAAGCAGTTTCTGTCTTTGGTTCACAATGTATTATCATTAGCCTAGACATTAAAAAGATAGATGATGTCTACAGAGTCTATGATGTAATAAACGATAAAACATTAGACACACTTGAAGTCTATTTAAAAAAAGCCCATGAATATAATGTAGGAGAGATCCTTTTAAACAGTGTTGATAGAGATGGTATGAAAACAGGTTTAGATACGCAGCTTATTACATTTGCTACGGAACACTCTAAACTTCCGATTATTGTCTTAGGTGGTGCATCAAATCCATTAGACTTACTTGAAGCTATCAAAAATCCTAATCTCTCGGGTGTCAGTGCGGCAAACTTTTTTCACTATTTTGAGCACAGTGTCAATATCTCAAAAAGTTTTATCAAAAAAGAGGTCAATTATCCTATTAGAAATGATAATTATGCCTCTTATAATGAGTTTGAATTTACCATAGAAGGTAAAATAAAAAAAAGAAGTGATCTAACTTTTGCAAAGCTCTTGTTTGAAGTTCATAAAGAGGAAAAGATATGAGATACTGTAAACGTTGCCTCTACCCTGAAAACCACCCCTTAAATATTATTTTTGATGATGAAGGTATCTGTAGCGGGTGCAGAGTTCATGAAGAAAAATTCAGTATAGATTGGGAAGAAAAAGAAAAAAAACTTATTCAACTTCTTGAATCATACAGAAGTGAAAGTGGAAAAAATTATGACTGTATTGTTCCCGTCAGTGGAGCGAAAGATTCTTATTTTATTGTTGATTTGATTAAAAATAAGTATGGATTAAATCCTCTTCTTGTTAGCTATAACAAACATTACAA
>JAYEGP010000143.1:0-14790 GCA_034659135.1 Campylobacterota bacterium | reverse complement strand
TTACATGTAAGTTAGAAATTAGTGACAACCACATCCTGTTCCACAACTCTCATCAGCACTTTTTGGTGCTTCTTGTTGTGGCTGTTGTGGTGTTGAACACGCAGAAACTCCAGCAGGTGTTGTGGGTTGGATGGATTGGTTATCCACACCACCCTCTTCATTGATCTTCTCAATTTGAGCCCATAAATCTTCTGCTGCAGCCATATAACGTTTAGCTGTTTCAGAGTCTGGTGCAAAATAAGTGATCGGTTTACCCGAATCACCACCCGTTCGAATTGCCGGCTCGATTGGAATCTGTGCCATGATCTTCGTATCAAACTCATTGGCGAGAGGCTCTGTTGTCCCTGTTCCAAAGATATCATACTCAACACCCGTATCTGGAGCGATAAATCCACTCATATTTTCAATGATCCCGGCAATAGGAATATTAAGTTTTTTAAACATATCCAATGAACGACGTGAATCATCTAGTGCTACTTGCTGAGGCGTACTTACTGTAATACCGGCAGTTACGGGAACGCTTTGCGCTAATGACAACTGCGCATCACCTGTTCCTGGAGGCATATCGATAACTAAACAGTCTAACTCTGACCATAAAATGTCACGTAAAAACTGCTCGATAGCTTTCATAACCATCGCACCGCGCCAGATTAGGGATTGACCGTCTTCCATTAATGAACCCATAGACATCATCTCGATGCCATACGCTTTTAATGGAATAACTTTATTTCCTTCGATATCAGGTTTAACTTCTTCAAGGCCCATCATACGAGGGATATTTGGACCATAGATATCGGCATCTAAAAGTCCCACTTTTTTGCCTTGCATTGCGAGTGCAACCGCTAAGTTTACAGAGGCAGTTGATTTTCCAACACCCCCCTTACCTGAACTCACCATAATGAAGTTTTTCACATGCGGAGCAATATTTTTACCCTTAGATGAACTCTCTCGTGGCATTTTAGGTGCATTGAGATTGATAGTCACTCCCGTTGCTCCTGCACGCTTAAGCTCTGCCGTCGCTTCATCACTGATCTGTTGCGCCACTTCGGGAGCACTCGAGCTAATATCTACCATAACCGTTACATCGCTACCACTGATAGCAATATCTTTTACAAATCCAAAAGCGATAATACTTTTAGAAAATCCTGGATAGGTTACTTTGTCTAATGCTGACTCTACTATTTCTTTAGTCATATATTTTCCTAGTCATTTATTTTTTGTACAATAGCATAATTAAATAAGACAAAAATTGTCTTATTTAAATTAAAGCGCTCTCTTAAGCTTGTGCTAACTTCGCATCTTCTGCAATTTTAGCAATGGCTTCAGGATTTTCCATAATCTCTTGAGTAATTTTATACGAACAAAATTTCGGTCCACACATCGAACAGAACTCTGCCTCTTTAAAGACATCTTGCGGCAATGTCTCATCATGATATTCACGAGCTCGTTCACTATCGAGTGCGAGTTCAAACTGTTTTTCCCAATCAAATGAGTAACGTGCATCACTCATCTCATCATCCACATCACGTGCCCCTTTACGGCCACGAGCAATATCTGCTGCATGTGCTGCAATTTTGTATGCGATAATACCTTCACGAACATCATCAGCATTGGGAAGACCAAGGTGCTCTTTTGGTGTCACATAACAGAGCATCGAAGCCCCATGCCAACCACCCACTGCCGCGCCGATAGCTGAGCTGATATGATCATATCCCGCTGCGATATCAGTCACTAATGGACCCAAGATATAAAACGGTGCCTCATGACACAGTTCACGCTGTATTTTCATATTTCGTTCAATCTGATTTAGAGGAACATGACCGGGACCCTCAATCATCACCTGAACATTTTTCTCCCAAGCGCGTAGTGTCAACTCACCAAGAACCTTAAGCTCACCTAACTGCGCATCATCAGAAGCATCAGCTAAACAACCCGGACGAAGTGAGTCTCCTAATGAGAGAGAGACATCATATTTGGCACAGATATCTAAGATATCATCATACGCAGAATAAAAAGGATTTTCTCTATGATAGTGCATCATCCATGCAGCCATCAAGGAGCCGCCACGACTGACTATTCCCATTTTACGTTTCGCAACTTTTGGCATAGTCTCTAATAAGAAACCCGCGTGAATGGTAAAGTAACTCACCCCTTGCTGTGCTTGACGCTCAAGAACTTCTAACATCACTTCAATGCTTAAGTCTTCGATCTTATTATTGACATCATGTAATATCTGATAGATAGGCACCGTACCGATAGGAATCTTTGAGTTCGCGATAACCGCACTACGGATCTCATCAAGATCACCACCTGTTGAGAGGTCCATAGCCGTATCAGCCTTATAATGTTGAGAAACTTGAACCTTTTCAATCTCACCTTGAACATCAGAAGCGATAGCAGATGAACCGATATTTGCATTAATCTTACATGTAGAAGCGATACCAATAGCCATAGGCTCAAGGTTAACATGATTGACATTTGCAGGAATAATCAGACGTCCTCTAGCAATCTCGCTACGAACCAATTCTGGTTCAAGATCTTCTATCTTTGCAACATATTCCATCTCTTCAGTAATAATGCCTTGTTTAGCATAAAACATTTGAGTTCGGACTTTGTCATTTTTACGTTTTTCAACCCATGATGTTCTCATAGCGCTCTCCTTAATTTTTAACAACCAATTCTGGCTGTTCTCTATTTTCGTAATATAATCAGCTAGACAAAAAAAACAAACCGTATCAAAAACTCATTGATATTTTTAAAGTTGTTTTAAGTAGATCTGCTAGTATCTAACATTAATTCTCATCGTAATACTACACTAACAAGATAAAAAAAAGCTTTTTATATGTATAATTTCGTAACAGTTTTTCTTAAACAGGAGTATATTTGTCTGATTTAACACTGATTCTACTTGCTGCAGGAGATTCAAGTCGTTTTAAACTTCCTGTTAAAAAGCAATGGTTACGTATTGAACATGACCCTTTGTGGCTTTATGTTACCAATAGACTCAGTAATAGTGGTTATTTTAAAAAAATCATCATCACTGCTCATAAAGATGAAGTTATATTTATGAAAATGCTTTGTGATGAAGAAATTGTTTCAGGTGGTAGCACTCGTCAGGCTTCACTTCGCCATGCTCTTGAGTTCGTAACAACAGAATATGTCATGGTCACAGATATCGCTAGGGCATGCATCGATTTCGACCTTATTGATGCACTTATAGCTGATAAAACAACTGCTGATGTTATCGTTCCCACACTGAGTGTCACCGATACGGTCGTGTATCATAATGAAACGATTGAACGTGAAAATGTCAAACGTCTTCAAACACCGCAACTTTCAAAAACTCAAAAATTAAAAGATGCCTTACAAACTAAAAATGAATTTACTGACGAAAGCAGTGCGATTGTCGCCTCAGGTGGTAGTCGTCATTTTATAGAAGGCAAATTAGGGGCACATAAGATCACTTATGCTCATGACCTTTTAGCCCTCTCATGTTTGAAAAAACCTGCTTCAGTGAGCTTAATGGGAAATGGCTTTGATGTTCATGCTTTTGAGCAGGACAAAGCTATGGTTTTAGGTGGTGTGCGCATTGATTCGCCTTTTGGATTTAAAGCCCATAGCGATGGTGATGTTGCCATTCATGCACTAATCGATGCACTCCTAGGCGCCGCTGGCTTGGGAGACATCGGTATGCTTTTTCCTGATAATGATCCCCAATATGCTGGAATCGACTCTAAAGAACTCTTACATGTAAGCAGTAAAAAACTGCGTGACTTTGGTTTTGAGATCGCTAATGTCGATATCACTATCGCCGCTGAAGTTCCAAGGTTATCCCCTTATAAAAACCAGATGCGCAAAACCTTAGCAGAGATTATGAATCTCTCAATAGGACGCGTCAACATTAAAGCAACAACAACCGAAAAACTCGGATTTATTGGAAGAAAAGAGGGTGTTGGCGTTTATGCTACAGCTTCACTATACTATTTTGACTGGACACAACAATAATGAAAATATTAATTTTAGAAAATGAGATCTACTTAGCACAAAGTATTTCAGCCAAACTGACAGAACTCGGTCATCAATGTGACAATTTTAGTTCTATCAAAGAGGCTTTTAGAGGCAGTGCTTATGATGTTGTTCTTCTATCTACCAATATCAATGGTCAAGACTTTTATCCTATCATTGAAGCCTATAAAAATGCCGTTGTTATCCTTATGGTCTCTTATATCAGTAATGATACCGTATCAAAGCCTTTAAGCGCCGGTGCTAAAGATTACATTCAAAAGCCTTTTATGATTGAAGACCTTATTCGTAAGATTGAACATTTTCAAAACTATGAACGTCTTAAACATCTCAATAGTACTTATGAGAATTACCTTACTCACGCCTTTCAATCTGTCACTATAGAAGAAGAGTTTATGGCATCGTCCTTACCCCTATTTCTTACATGTAGTAATCAAAAACAGTGTGATGCCTTTGCATTTAAATATGCTGAAAAAGAGGAGAAATCTCTACATTTTATATCATTGAGCTCAAGTAAAGCATTTCATGAGATCACCACATTGCCAGAATCAGCAATTATCTACCTTAGCGATTTTCAAGTTCTCAAAAAAAGTGATCACCCAACATTCTTCAATCTTATCAATAGCCGTAAAGTTATCGTCTCTAGTACCGAAAAAATTACCGATGTCGATTTTAGAGTTATTGAGATGAAAAGTCACAACCAACTCTTTGAACATGGTGATATTTTACCTATTGAGGACTATGTTAAATATATTGTCTTAAACTATCAACATAAATTTCCAGATACTGAACTCTCTAAAAAATTAGGAATTTCACGAAAAAGTCTCTGGGAGAAACGGAAAAAGTATGGCATCGTCAAGAAAAAATAGAGCTCTTTATATTGATGAAGAAGCACTCTCTGCTCTCGGACTCTTAAAAGCCGGGCTCCTCTACCCCGTTACGTCATTAATGAATGAAGTACAGTCACGTGAAGTCAGTCAAAGTGGACTGGTTAATGGTATCAGTTTCCCTTTCCCTTTTATTCTCTCTCCTAGTGGAAAGACCAATGAAAAAATACTTACTACTGCTCAAAGTGGTGAGATCCTCGACCTCGTCAGTGACAGTGTCAAAGTTGGTGATATCTGTGTTGATGAGATTTTTTCTATTGATCCTCAAGAGCGTCTTTTACATATGTATGGCACTGATAATACCAAACATCCTGGCGTTGCAACTAACACTAAGCGCATTGGAAAATATGCAATCTGCGGTGATTTTAATTTAAAACACAATGATCTTCTCTTAGAAAAAGAGAAGGTTCTAAAAGCACAAGAGGCTATTCAAGCCAAAAAGAGCACCGCTATCATGATGGCGTTAAATCCACTGCATCGAGGGCACGAACGTCTGATTAGACAGACACTAGAGCGGACTGATCTTTTAGTTATTTTCTTGCTAAAGCCCTATCACAATGCCGATCTGAGCTACGATCTTCGTGAAAAAGCCCTCACTTACTTTATAGATAACTTTCTACCCAAAAATCGTGTGTTAATTGTTCCACTAGAGAGTAGTTATATCTTTGGAGGCTACAATGAGATTATCCTAGATGCTATCGTTGCTAAAAACTATGGATGCGATGTTTTAAAAATTGGACATAACCATGCTGGAGCCAATATCTATTATAATAGAAACCTTGATAACACCCTCATAGCGCAGATGAAAGGTATCAATATTGATATCGTTATGAGTAGTCAATACGTCTACTGCGATGAGTGTACGACCATTGTAAGTTCGCAGACCTGTCCACATGGTAAGCATCATCATACAACCTATGCGTCTGATTCCATCTTACAGCTTTTAAAACTTGGGGTATTGCCTCCAGCTATATTGATGCGTAAAGAGATCTCTGCAATAGTTTTATGTTCGCTTTTTCCAAACCGTTTCGAAAATATTGAGAAAATTTACCATGATCTCATGCCTCATGGTGGGCTTTTAGAGCATCACACAGAACGTGATCTCTATATTGAGCTCATTAAGCTTCATCAAACAACATCCTTAACATAAGGCAGTCAATGAATTGGTTTTTTATTACCGTTGCTTACAGTGGTCTTGCACCTAAAGCACCAGGAACTGCAGGTTCTTTTGTCGCTTTACTCCTTGGTGTTTTTATCTTAATCTATTTAGGTGAGGAGACACTTTTTTATGCCACACTGCTTGCGATGATCGCTGGTGTCAAAATGATTGATAACTATGAAGCCCAAAGCCAGAGTCATGATGATAAACGTATTGTCATTGATGAGCTTGTAGGGATGTGGTTAGCGCTTGCAATCGCTCCAGGAGTACAATTTGATCCTACAAGCTTGTTACATGTAGAAAATGGCACGCTTATCCAGATCGTTTTGAGCTTTGTATTTTTTCGAATCTATGACATCAAAAAACCCTCATATATCGGTAGAATCGATCGCGATGTCAAAGGGGGCATTGGAGTCATGGGCGATGATGTTCTTGCCGGTATCGCAGCAGGAATAACAGCAGCACTACTTTGGCAAGGCTGGTTAGAACTTGCTAAGATGTTTCAGATTTAAACACTGTACATAGTCTAAATTATCATGGGGTCTGACGTAGGCTCCATCTCTTCATAATCATTGACAATCTGATCAAACATCTTCTGCGTTTTCTTCACCTTAGCAATATTTGCATCGAAAATATATTTCGATGCAGGGAAGGCCTCAGCTAACTCTTGATAGATTAAAACCCGACCATTCATATGACGATTAAACTCATCAAAGGCAGAACGTAGGTACGCTTTTTTTGTCGTATGACGAAACATCATCTTAATCATCTTCTTACGCTCTTTAATGGGCAGTGACTCATCTATAGCTTCAGCAACACGTTTAATATCCAGTCGTGACAAATAGACGCCACTCTTTGCAGGTGAAAGGAGTTTGTCCGCGATATCATCAACAAAGGCTGGAACCGGTTCTTCATCTGCTGGGTCACCTTGGTCAGGCTGCTGTTTATCTGTATTCTCAGGATCAACATGACACTCTTCACGTACGAATTTATTAAATTCTGCTTTTAATTCGTCAATATCATACTTACTTTTCATTACTCTTCTCCTGGGTTAAAATCGTATATGCTGTTGCACTTAAGGTCTCTAGCATCATCTCATAGTCAATATACTCTGAACCACATTCTAATGCTTTCATTTTTAAACTCTCCGTCTTGTTTACATGTAAACTCATAACACGCTTAGCTAAGGCGCTTATCATTGAAAAGTCCTCTTCATCTGAAGCATCAATAAGTAGGTCATAACTGCTAAAATCAATATTCATAGCTGTTGCCATACGATTAATGTCAATATCTATACCTACGGCTTCGCTAAGTTGCATCAGCTCTTCAATATAAGGCGAAAAAAAAGCACATTCAAAAGTACGCAGTTCTAGTGCTAAAGCATGAGCCAATGGGGTAGCACCCATAATAGCAATTTTCTTTACATGTAAGCTTTCTGCTTTTTCTTTTATTGCGCGTGGCGTGATACTAAGAGGCTTTAACTGAAGATCTTCTACCCTAACAAAATCACAAAATTTTGTCTTCTGCACAAGGTCTGTTCTTGTATCAAGCAACTCAATAACTGCGTCGCGATACTCTTCACCTATCATTGCCCCATTAACATGAGATTTTTTCATATTGCTCACGGTGAAATAAAAATCATCCTCACGTATATTCATCGGTATCATCATCGCATGGCTACCATCGGCTTTAAAGAGACGATTTATAGTGACACTCATGCGATTTTGTTGGGCATATTCTGCGATAAAACCGTAAAGCTTTGTATCATTAGTAATGCTATTGGCTTCATTCATCTTCTATTCCCCAAAGCTCTCGTGCTTCTTGATCTTCAATATCACAACGTCTGCAAATTTTTTCACCCTGTAACGAGGTAAAAATAGAGCCGCACTCATGACAGTTTCTAAGCTTAAATGCAACCAAACGTTGCACTGCTGGTTCAAAAAGCTCTTTGAGATTATACGATGTTGAAAGTGTTAATGAACCCGGTTCACACACATCATGACAGAGATGACACTTCACACACATAAAAGGATCAAAGTCTATTTTAGAATTTCGCAGATCAGACGTCAACGCTCCCGTTGGACAGATACGGTAACACATTTGACACGCCGTACAGCTCTCTTTATCAAAAATCTTCTGAGAAGTAAAACTCAATACATCGCCTTCGATGACATGGTACAAAGAGGGTTTATCCATACGTTTTAGCGCAGTAAAAAGAAGCTTACGTTTATCACTGAGTTGCTTTTCACGTAAGGTTGCTATCTGGGCTGAAGATAGAAAACTCTCCACAAATCCATCGGTTGCTATCTCAACATCACGTTCAAACTGTGCTTTAGCATCAGCTATATTTTCAAGCTTTATCGCCTTAAAGAATGAGCGGCGATCACTGCTGTCATCTTCAGTCTCATCACTATTTTCAAATGCAATAGCTTTCATTAAGACTGTAGTATTTTGCTCGGTTGCCTCTAAAATATAGTTAGCCTCTTCAACATGAGCTTCAATGAGAGGCTTACATGTAGACGCTATCTCACAATCTTCACAATGTCCCATATCAAAAATAAGACCATTTTTAAGAGACGCTAGAGCAATAATATACTCTACATGTAAGGCGGATAAACAGGGGACATTTTTACGACACGACACTAAGGTTCCCGGCTCTGATACAAACTCAAAAAAGAAATCAACAATACTAAAATCATCTAACTTCAAAGCTTCAGTAGGACAGACACCAACACAAGCGCCACAACCCACGCACGCGGAAAGATTTATAGCTGGTAACAGTTCAGGTTCAATCATAATCGCATTCGTAGGACAACTAAGAACACAATGCTCACAAACACTAAATTTGCTTAAAGCACGAACACAGCGTCCTGCATCAAGTGTTAATCCTGCCATTAGAGTAATTGCGCTCCACTAAGGTATTCATTATCAGAGAGAAGAAATTCTATCGCCATATCAGCGGCATCTGAATAGAGTGGTGTTCGTGCTTCGTATTTCACATTTAAAAGATACAGGGGAGCCCATTGTAGAAGATGTTTATTCAAAAACTCTAGTTGTACCTCTTTAAGTTCTAATGCAGCATCACTGTCATTATCCAACTCAGCTCTGATCTGTGCTTCACACAGATGATGCATAAACTCGAGCTCAACCCCAATATGGTCCGTAGATACAACACGTGCCACTTCAAAGTCAACCATAAAGTCATAAGTGCTATAGATATCCGTTACAGGGTTAGCTCCACCTGTCTCTACCATCTGATCTTCACGAACATAAAATGTCTCATAAGGTATCAGGTGCAAAAGCGATACATTAATAAAATCGGGATTAAAGTGCTCGTTTAAAAGGACACTGTTTTCTAAAGTATTAAGGGCTTCCCAAGTTTTTAAATTGGGTAAAAAATCAAGAATAGTCTCGTCTTGTTTAATGGTTTGAAGCATCTCATCATCGAGTTCTTGCATTAATATTCTAGAAAGAAGTGCATAAATGTTACTACGTGCTTGTAAGTTTTGCATGATTTTATACGTCCTAAATTGAAGGTGTGAGATTGTAACCAAGCAGGCTGAAAACCTGCTTGTATGAAGTGTATCTATTAGTCTTTAATATCAACGCGGTAGGCAGTCTCAGAAAGAGGCACCCATGGACGTTTAATATGTGGAGGACGACGGAACTCAGAGTCACCATCAAGTCCACGAGTCAACTCATCTCTCCAGCCTTGATAGACTTTAAAGTTGTTCTCATAGTTCACTTGGATGTCACCAATTTTGTCACCTTTTTGAGCAGGCTCAAGGATAACTTTTTGGTGCCAACAGTGCATACCTGAAATTGGATCGGGGTGTGTCGCAGCAACAGCATTTTGCCATGAACCACTTAGACCATCCCACCAAATATTGTCACTGTCTTTATTATACTCCGCAAAACGCTCTGATTTGAATGGTTTAATACCTTCAACCCATTTCATTTTACCTTCAGTACCATCCATCTGAATCTCAGCTACCGGGATACCAAAACTATTGTTTCCAGACGTACCATCATAGTCTTCGATTTTAATCTGTGCACCCTCTTGACCTGCATTTTTAGGAGACTCTGCTAGGAACTCTTTAGTATTCATATTTAATGGCGCGATAGAACCATTAACTTTACCATCACTCACACCATTAGGAATCGTAATAGCATTTTTAAGTTTCCAACGACCACCGTGGTGAGAACAGGCTAAGGTACCCGGAAGTACCCCTTCCGTTGGTACTGCCATCGCTACAAAGTATCCACTCTCTAAACCAGTGACACTATCTACAATGCGGACACGAATGGCATCACCACGTTTGAAACCTTGACGCGCAGCATCTGGAGTTGAGATCCAGATCGGGTCATGGTTTTGTGAGATCTCCATCAAGTGCTTCGAGTTAGCCGAACGTGTATGAATGTTGTACGGTAAACGGAAAACTGTATTAAGCGCATACGAGTTCTCTTCTTTCATATACATGTGATTTACATGAGATACGATATGAGGCATATTTGCTTTTTCAGCTTCCGTACGTGGATAGAATGGAATCGCATATTCTGGCCATTTCCACTCGTCTGCCATCCATGGAGAGAAGAAGTCAAGTTTTTTATCTAAGGATGCAAAACCTTCCATCATCTTACCATCAACTTCAATAGCAACAGGTTTTTTGTGATCTTTATATTTCCAACCGCCCTTATGCGCTTTAGCATAAATAACACCTGTTTTTCTATCCATAGAAAGTTCATTTTTCGGATATTTGTGACCATGAGATATAAGGTTTTTACCATCATACTGAACTTCACGCTCTTGTGCATCATAGATGTTGTTTTCTTCCATCCACGTACCGTGATCACGCATATACTCATATACTGGGAATTCAGCATTTTTGTAACGTGAATCTGAAGTCGCTACCTTGTAAAGATTTGGTAAGTTGTCACCAAATGCAGCGTCATACCACTCCGCAATCGTTACGGGCTTACCAGGGTTACGTTTTGATTCCCACATTTTCTTAACACCAAGAGAACCATCAGGATCGATATAGTTCACACACATATCGAACCAGAATTCATTCTCTTCCCATACTTCACCAAGACCCGCTTTAATATGCGCTTCAAGTGTTGCACGGTTAGGATTGTTAGGCGTCCAGCCTGCTTTCTCTAATGCGACACGCATAACCGGTTGACGGAATGATGTCCAACGAGCCGGCATGGTTGCTTCAGAGTGCTGATCATGACGCTCACCTGCTAGACCCACTGGAAGCACATAATCAACATACCAGTTTGTCTCAGACCATACCGGAGAGAGGTTGAATGTCAACTCCATCTTACTCTCATCTTTAAGCACTTCCAACCAACGGAAACCATCAGGATTAATCCATACGGGGTTATACATACGTGGAATCCAGACTGAAAGTTTTTTAGGAACATTCAGTCCACGTTTGATCCACTTATCTTGCCACTCTTTATCCGTTAAAAGGTGTGGTAACAGGTAAGACATCTCATAGGTAGAGAGTGGCCATTCAGGTGGCCATGCCAACTCATTCCAAACATCAACTTTAGGAATGTCAGCACCACGTTTTCCCTGACCCATTGTAGAACTACCACCTTTACCTCCAACAGAGATAACATGCCAGTGGTGAAAGAATGTTCCACCCACACCACCGATAGCACCACGAAGACCAAGTGCTAAGAAACCTGTACGTCCAGAAACCCAACCACCACGGTTACCCGCAGCAGCCGCACGCCAAAAATATGACGAAATCGAAGTATCAGCCCAGATAAACATCTCATATAACTGCTCAAGTTTATAAGCAGGAACATGCGTCTCTTTAACGGCATACTCTAAGGTATATGGTGCATAAAGCTCTTTCAACATACCAATAAATGCATCAAAAGTTTTTGTTTTAGGTGCTTGAGATATATAACCTTTTTCAACCATGAAGTTTAAGTATTTCTCATTTTCAAGCATCACTTCCCAGTTCATCCAGCGACGAACAAACTCAGAATTCACTTTACCTTCTTGCAAAATACGGTTTACAAGGTAGAGATAGATAGCCGGTTCCGTTCCAGGCCACGCAGCAATCCAAAGATCTGCCATACCAGCAGAGTTAGACATACGTGGATCCATAACCACCATCTTCGCACCTTTTTTACGTGCATCTGCAATATGACCTGCAGCTTGTTGAAAATAGTGACCGGCATCTGCGGCGTGAGATGAGTTAAGGAAAACAAGTTTCGCATTTGCCCAATCCGGAGAAGAACGGTCATCATTTGACCACTGAATTGTCGGAGTACGACCACCTGAAGAACAGATGTTTGTGTGTGAGTTAAATGCGTCAGAACCTAGTGTATGCCACACCTTACCTGTAAATCCATTTTCATTAGGACGACCCACATGAAACATCACTGATTTTTTAGATAACTCATCACCAACACGTAAGGTATCACCCATCTTTTTACCGATAGTTGTCATCGCTTCGTCCCACGTAGTACGAATCCATTTACCTTCACCGCGAGCAGAACCTGGAGCCCGCTTAATTGGGAATGCTAAACGATCGGGATCATACATCTGTGACTGTGTCGCGTAACCTTTGGCACAGTTACGTCCACGAGAACCTGGATGAAGTGGATTACCCATATACTTTTTAACCGTAAAGGTCTTTTTATCAATCCATGCTGTTAAACCACATGATGCTTCACAGTTTGAACATGCTGTTGGTACAATAGCATAATCATTAACTTCAATACCATCGGGGTTTTCTTCACTACGAACACCTTTACGCGCGATACCACCACGTTTCCAGTCATCACCATCTAACTCTTTAAAATCATCCCACTGCTCTAGAGGCGGATAGAATGAAATTGAGTTTGGGGTATCGGTGAATTTGCTGTCACTTACGGAATCAGCAATCGCATCAGCGCTAAACACACCCTTTGCAATAGCAGCGCCAGCAACTGTAAATGCCGCGCCTTTCATAAATGATCTTCTACTTTCTAAATACATCAAAACCCTTTCTTAACTCATTGGTAATAGTTGAGGAATCATCAACCATACGTGTTTTACTACCCATAGACCTGCAAGTGCTAAAACAGCTGCAAGTTTCAAAATGCTCTCATTTTTATTAACACGACTCAGTGCAATTAGAAGAATTGGTAATAAATATGCTACAAATTGCCCTATCCAGAACATCGTTGCATACTCACCATCACCTTTAATATACGCCAAGACAGCTGCCACTTCTTCAGCTTTCATTGGACCAAAGATCAACTCTGCTTGATAGAGAATAAAAGCAGCTAAGGCACTAATCCCTAAGATAACACCTAATGAACTTTTAGCTTCATAAGAGAGCTTATTGCCCATAAGAATAACGGTTGCAGAACCAGCAAGCATCGCTGCAAGAATCATCTGTGCTGACTCTGTTGGCATCTGCCAAATTTCACGCGCAGTACATTGTGCCATTAAACCCGCTGTATAAAGGGTTACAGGAATCGCTAGTAACACGACCCAAAAAAGTAGTTTATCAAATGTTATTGTGTCTTTTTTGATAAAACTAAAAAATGCCAAACCAAAAAGAAGACCAACAAAAAGAGTTGCCATCCATGCACCAACAGTAATGGCTGAAGACCAGTGTGGGTGGAAAAAGATATGCCACATTCTTAAGGGTTGGTGTAAGTCTGCCAAGGTAAAGAGTAAAAAGATGTGTATAAACACTATGGATACTACTGTAATTGGAAATCTTAAACCACCTGATTGATCAGGATAGCGCTTCAAAAGATAGAAGAGTATAAAAATAACTCCGGTACCAATACTCTTTGCCCACATATTAACCGTTACTAACCATGGCCAAACTATACCAGGTAGACCAACATCGAGAGTCACAACCGCATTGGTTGCTGCAAGTGTTTCATGAACCATTAGTGGCCTCCTATCGGCATTTTACTTGTGATCTTACCGAAAAGATCGTGACCTTCTGGACGGAATGAAGCCAATGGATTAAGCGTAACATTACCACCGCCAACATAGAAGTGATGCGGATTTGTACCTCTTTCTGGTTTACGAACCTGTACATCACTTTGATTACTTTGAATGTATTTGCTGATATTTGAAGTGGGATCATCAAGATCACCAAAAATATTTGCTTCAACAGGACAAGCAACAACACATGCAGGCATCATTGAGCTTGCAATACGGTGTGCACAGTACGTACACTTATCCGCGGTATTCGTTTCTGGATCGATATAGATCGCCCCATAAGGACAAGCCATAACACATCCAGCACAACCAATACAGCGCTCTTTGTCAATATTGACAATCCCATTATCAATATAATGCAGTGCACTTACCGGACAGATACGCTCACACGGCGCATTTTGACAGTGATTACAACGTAATGGGGTAAAGGTACGTTTCGTTTCAGGAAACATCCCCACATCTACATATTTGACGCGAAGTCTCCATGTACTTAGTGGCACTTCATTCTCCACCTTACATGCGATCTCACATCCCTTACAGCCCATACATAGGTGTAGGTCAACGAGGAAACCTAATTGCATATACTCTCCTTTATTTGTGATTATAACTCAGTATTATAATTATCAAAAGATACCGCTATTAACGTGCTTTGACGACATCTTAGCTAAGTGATATTAGCTGAAAGAGTATTAACTGAAACTAAAAAAAATTATATTATTGTCACAAAATTTAGAGGTTGTGTAAAAAAG
>JAYEGP010000142.1:0-3110 GCA_034659135.1 Campylobacterota bacterium | reverse complement strand
AAAACAAGTATAACAAACACTCACTTAAAAGGTGGGCGCTCCAAAGTCAAGACTACCACCGCCAAACATATTAGGGTCCATATGTCCCATTGTTCCACTTTTTGAGCGTAACATGACAATGTCTTGTTTGGGTGCAATCCCTTCAGGACAGACAGGAACACATTCATTACAGAGGGTACAGTCCCAGATACCATCTTTTTGAATGGCACTGATTTTATCCGCCACATCACCCTCGCGTGCATCGGTGACATAACGCCAATTTCGTGTCAGCGCAAAAGGACCTATAAAATTTTCATTCACAGCATAAACAGGGCAGGCACTATAACACGCCCCACACAAGATACAGTCACTTTGAACTTCATTGAGTTTCTCTTGGGCTTTTGAGAGCTTAATATTTTCGCTGTTCTCACTTGAATAGGCATGGGCTTGAGTGTTACATGTAAGGGCTTGGTCCATATCGACTACAAGATCACGAATAATCGGCATATTGCGTAATGGCTCAACCGTATCGCCATCTTTAGGCTTATAAGTACAGGCTAAGACCTCCACACCATTCACACGCATCGCACAACTGCCACAGATTGAAGAGCGGCAATCTGAGGCAAAACTGAGTGTCGCATCGTGTTTGGTTTTTATCGCATCAAGGAGTTCTAAGAGCGTGCTATCACTACTCTCAACTTCATAACTCAAGGTCGCCTCTTTAACTTCAGGTTCTGTTGTATAACGCTTTACATGTAAGTGCATAATCGTACCTCCTTATGCGATGAAGTCAGCGCATAAAACGCCATCTTCTCGCCATGTTATCGTATGCGCACCAAAAACATCATCCATGCGTTTGGGTGCATCTTCGCGGTAATGTGCGCCACGACTCTCATTGCGGCTTATTGCACAGACCACTATAATCTCAGCAAGTTCAACCATATTTCCAAACTCAATGAACTCAAGCAAGTTCGTGTTATAGATTGTGGACTTATCTTTTGGGCCCATAAACGGCAACTCACGCTGCATCTGACGAATCGCACCTAGAACCGCTTTAAGCCCCATATCGTTTCGTTTAATCCCTGCGTTGTTATAAAAGATATTACCCATCATGTCTCGTTTTTGATAAAAATCGATCTGATTAGTAAAATGTTTCACACCTAAAACAAAGTTTTGATCACTGATAAATTGGGTGCTGTTATTACATGTAAGCGTCGTCGCTTTAGCATACTCACTCGCGTTTTGACCCGCCTGCTTTCCAAAAACAATGAGTTCTAATAGCGAGTTACCACCAAGACGGTTTGCCCCATGAACATTGTGATTGGCACACTCACCAACGGCAAACAGACCATTAACAGCCGTTTGAGATCGGTTATCGACAGCGATACCACCCATGGTGTAATGGGCTACAGGCTTGATTGGAATAAGCTCATGAACCGGGTCAATGTTTTCGTATAACTTGGCTAACTTACGCTCTTGGGGTAACTCCTCATCGATAAATGCTTCTCCAAGGTGGCGAATGTCTAAAAAAACTTCACCCGTGCCATTTTCAATCTCTTCTAGAATAGCTCGTGAGACAACATCACGCGGGGCAAGTTCATCCGTAAAACGCTCACCCTCACTGTTAAGCAGATGCCCACCGGCTCCTCGAGCACTCTCTGAGATAAGAATTGATGAATTTTTAAGCGCTGTAGGGTGAAACTGAACAAACTCCATATCACTAAGTTTGGCACCACAGCGGATTGCTGCGGCAATACCATCACCCGTTGAACCCACAGCGTTTGTAGAGTGTTTGCCATAAATACGACTGTAACCGCCTGTAGCCAATATGACACTCTTGGCTTCGTACTTTTCGACTTCACCCGTTCTGATATTTAGAGCGGTTGCACCGCTAACATAGGCACCCTCTTCTTCAGTGATGATATTGAGCAGATAACGCTCGTTATAAAACTCTATGCCAACTCTGTTACACTGATCATAAAGCGTGTGAAGAATTTTTAAGCCGGTATAGTCTTGAGCGTAGCAAGAGCGGGCATGACTAGCACCCCCCAAACGACGTTGGGCAATCTCGCTTGTCTGCGTTCGACTAAAAGGTACCCCGATGCGATCGAGCCACTCGACCGCTTCAACACCTTCACGACACAGCGTATCAATCGCTTCAGCAGAGGCTAAACCCTGAGCCGACTTTATAGTATCTTCAATATGAATCTCTACGCTATCAACATCCGCATGAGAAAGCGCAGCATTAATACCACCTTGAGCCATACAGGTTTGTGAGCGCGTCGGATAGGCTTTTGTGATGACTTTAACACTCGCACCCGATGCTTTGGCATGCAGTGCGGCGACGAGTCCCGCTCCACCAGCTCCAATAATTAAAACATCAATCATTATTCTTATACCCTTACATGTAAATAGTATTGGATTATATCCAAGAAATTAGTCTGTAATATAAAGGTAGCGTTTAATCTTTTTAGTCGGTGTTTTTACAAAGGGTTCGGTCTGCTCGATGTATTTACTGACTTTAGAAAAAGATGAAAGCTCTCTATTGAGATCTTTACGCATCTCCTCTAAGAACGCTTCAACACTATGATGCAACTCGGTCTCATCATGATGTTTAGCATCAAATTTTTTATCAATAAGCTCATAATCAAGATGAATTCTGGCTGCAAGTTTTGAGTCCATATCAAAGACTAAGGAGTCTAAAACATAGGGATTAAGATTAATAATGGCTTCAATCTGCTCAGGATAGATATTTTCACCACTAGCGCCAATAATGACATTTTTACTGCGTCCTCTGATAAAAAGATTGCCCTCTCTATCGAGGTAACCTAAGTCGCCTGTGTAAAACCATCCATCTTGAATTACTTCAGCAGTTTTCTCTTCATCTTTGTAATAGCCCATCATGATATTTGGACCACGCACTAAGATTTCACCATCATTTGTGCCCTCTTTAGGTGTGTCAATTTTTATTTCAACACCATAAACTGCAGGACCTGTGCTAAAAGGCACATTTAAAAAAGGTCTTTTACCTGCGATAAGCGGTGAGGTCTCTGTTAGCCCATAGCCTATGGAAAAAGGAAATTCTGCTTCCATAAGAAACTGCTCCACATAAGGTGAAAGTTTTGAACCGC
>JAYEGP010000141.1:0-3141 GCA_034659135.1 Campylobacterota bacterium | reverse complement strand
GGATAAAAACCATTATTCATTCGTATTGTCAATTCATCTTTTTTAAACTCTATAAACAGATCAGGTAAAATCGGAGGATCACTTTCCATAAACTCAAGTGCCGGAGGGTTCTTGAAGTGAGATATAATCTCTTTGGCATCATGAATACGAGAATGGCCCAAAAATTTCTCGATCTGTTCAAATTGAATAATAACGGCACTGACTAAGATACTAAGCTCATCATCCATCTCAATATCATTGAGCTGAAAAAGAAAAGACTCTTTATAATCTACAGCACCTACTCCTGAGGGCTCAAGATAAGCAAAACGCTGACGAATACTTTCTACTGTGTGTTCATTCGTTTCACAGGCTTCTGCAATTTCAGAAATATCGCCATCAAAGTATCCCTCATCGTTAATATAAAGTATAATCTGACGTGCAATTTTTTGAGAAATCGGTGTAGGAAAAAGTGGGGCAACGATCTGATCATCCAGTTTTTCGTACAACGACTGTTTGGCTATGCTTAGCCACTCTATCTCATCGCTTGAAGCATTAGAGACACTATTTTGATAATTTTGATAGGCACTACTGCCTTTTTTCAGATCACTTTCAGATTGTTCATAACCTGATGATATCTCTAGACAGGGGTTTTCATTAGATACGACTTGCAGATGTTTATCTAAGTCTGATAGTGAACACTGCAGCAGCGGCAACCATGTCTTCATGGAGAGCCGTGGCAGTTGCTTCTGTTTGAAATTAAACTGTTGTTTCATAATAACCCATTATAGTGTTAATTACAAACATTAATTTCATTTTTCTGCTTAATATTTAATCCGAATTTGACCGTTTGGCTCAATAATCTTCATTTGGCAACCTAAACGAGCTTTTGGGCTAGTTTCACCAACAGTTTTAAGAACAGCGATCTCTTTTTCATTGATTTCGCTTAAAAATTCCATACCTGATTCGATCATTACGACACAAGTACCACATTCACCATCGCGACATCCAAATGGAAGTGCAGAACCTGAAGCTTCAACGATATCTTGAATCGTTTTACCTGGTTTTACATTAATCGCTAAAAAGTCGTTGATAATTTCTACACGTGTTGTCATCTAAATTCCTTGTTTTAATTTCTAGTCAAATGGTTTTACAAGAATCTCATTCTTGATTACACATTGACACGCTAAACGTACTGGTGTTTGACGTACATATTGTTGTGCAGCATCAGCCTCAGTTCTTGAAATCGCACCCATCTCTACTAGAGTATCAAGTTCGCGGTCATCCATATACGTTGTCTGCGCATCTTTACTCCAGTTATCTGGATCAACTTCACTCCCACCATCAGTTGGTGTTATCGTTAACTCTTCGATGCGAACAGCACAACTACCGCAGTTACCTTCTTTACACTCAGTTGGAATTTTAATTCCATTGTTTTCAGCAACACGTAATAATAGATCGCCTTGTTTTGCGAATACACGCTTATCAGCATCTTCGCCAAAACCACAAAAAATGACATTTACCATATTCTCTCCTTAAAATTTAATCCATTACATGTACTCATGACTTTACATGTAACACATTACAATTCCCAAAACTTGGATTATGCCTCCTTATCTTGAGATTGTTCTAGCGCAGCTTTTTTTGCTGCTTTTTCAGCACGATGTTCACGTAACCATCGAAGTTCTTCTTCAACTTCATCATAACCATCAAGGTCATCTATCGCTTCAAGTTCTGCTTCACGACATCCGTAAGTATCGCCCTCTTCTATAAAATGTACTTCATAGATACGAACTACCTGAAGCCAGTCGCCGATATGTTTGACATAACCTTCAGCTCCCGCCTCAACCAAAACTTCATTAGGTTCATTAAAAGGGTTTGATCCATCATTGCGTATGGGTTTCGTCATACGAACCCGCTGACCTAAACGAAATGCTGGAAGAATTTCGTCTTTAGTTGAAGCTGATACTTGGCTGGCTTGTGCATGCGTGAGTTCCATTACTAACCTCCTCAATATCATTACAATCAGTTGAAGTTGAACAGGTACTACAAGCACTTGGGTTTTCCCATGTATTCCAGATATCTGCAGCTGAAGGGGAATACCCATTTTCAAAGTTTTTATAGACCGATATGAGAGCAAACTTATAAAACTCCAGTGTCTTCTCTTCAGTACCTAAGTCATTATCTTTTGCTTTTTGAATCATTTCACCATATTTTTTCATGATGTGAAAACGTTTAACATAGACTAAACGCTCATCATACTCTAGGTTAAAAAAATCAAAGTAGTCTTCTGTATCACTTAATAGTTCAAAATCTTTTAGTGCGCTCATAATATTTCCTTATTAATTTTAGTAGTTGCAATTATTAATCTAAGCAATCATGACAAATTTGTTAAATTTGCATTTCGCTTTTAACTTGTGTTGCCCATTGCGTAACACGATCTTCTGTTAGATCTTCTTGGTTGATATCATCAATAGCCAGTCCACAAAACTTTCCATCTTTTTCAGCGTGAGAAGCCTTATAGTTATATCCATCAGTTGACCAGTAGCCGTATTCTGTATCAGCACCCAGTGTGGTAAAGACTTCTTTCATTTTGGCTAAAGCACTTACAAACTCTTCGCCATGAGTATCTTGATCTCCCGCTCCAAAGAATGCAACTTTTTTTCCACTAAAATCGGGTTCTTCGTTCTCCATCTCATAAAGTGGGTCAACCCAGTCACGTTGGGGATCACCTTGACCCCACGTTGATGAACCGATTAAAAGTACATCAAACTCATCAAACTGTTCAAGATCATCATAGTCTTCTTCCATATTGATAAGTTCTGAACCTTCAAAGAGCTCTTCTAGTTTCTCACCAGCAGATTGCGTAATTCCACTACTACTTCCTACAAATATACCTACACTTGCCATCTCTATAAAGCTCCCTTACATGGTTTATATTGTTCATACGTTTCAAACGATTTTTTAAGAAGTTTGTCACCCTCATCATAAAGTTTCTCTAAGGTACGAAAACCAAAACGGTGCGCATCTTTAAAGTACTTATCTACTAAAACAATTTTGTCGGCAATGACGATACAGCGACCAAAACCTTCATGACTCATCTCCATGACTACATTACACATCACACCTGTTTTACGTTCAAACTGAAGCGCAACCGCTTTGTAG
>JAYEGP010000140.1:0-3167 GCA_034659135.1 Campylobacterota bacterium | reverse complement strand
CTAGCTCAAGTGATGATAGAAAAGCAGGCAGTATAGAGATTATTAGTGATGAAGAACTTATAGAAAACAGTGGACTTAAAAAAACGGCGAATGAGGTTGAAATTACTGAGATGCTTCAGATCTGTTCCATGGCAGAGAAGGTAGCAAAGACGGTGATCGTTAGTATCGTTCCTGAAGATATCATCAGCGTTGAAGTGGGTTTAACTCCGGTGATGAGAGAAAAATGGATGCTCTATATAGAGTCTGTTATCTCAGAACTTGAGAAGTGCGGAGTGAGTACTAAAGAAAAAGAAGCGACGATAGCACTCGAGCATATCATCGAGACCTTTGCCAATCCGAGTTTACAAGAGGGACGTGTTTTTTAAGATAGCTTCTTTGTCTTTATAGCTTTTAATACAGTGCTCTTCTTTGGGTAATCGCATCACTTTTTTCCCGTTTTTATTGATACCTTGAACATATTTTGCGAAGCTCATCGCATAATCGAGATAGGTATCAAGACCTTTACCTCGCTCTCTATTTATCTCTTTAAAGGTACTGTAGCCGTCTCGACCCTCGGCGATATAGCTATTGACAACGACGACATACTCTTTATTCATATCGAGCGCACTCCATTTACCGCTACTGCGTTCTTTAATTTCAAGATTATAGACACGATCATTTTTAGTGCGGTTCATATCGATGTCATACTTCAGTGCATAGGCATAAGGAAAGGATCCATCTGAGCCGTAGTTGTCATGATAATTGATAAGGGCATCTTCGAGTACCTGTTTAAGCTCTGCTCCTGAGAGGGTGATCTCTACAAGGGTATTTGAAAATGGCAACAGTGAATAGACCCCTTGAACACTCATCTCACCGCTTTTGAGACCAGAACGCACCCCTCCGGCATTTTGGATACAGGCGTCAGCTCTCAGACTGGCCTTATAAAAAGATGCGGCGATAACGGGAGCCAACTCACTGCCAAGAGGAAGCAGTTTTCCCTCGATTCCATCATAGGTCTTGCCGGGTACTCTAATGTGACGAAGATCCTCTCCGATATCTCCTATAACTTCAGCTGCTTTACTTTTGATCTGCTCTTTATAGACAGAGAGTTTCTGTTTGATGGTCTCATCCTCGCTGAGAATGTCCAAGGCGGCGTCACGCTTTAGCCTGCTTTGTATCGCGTGTATCTCGCTTGTTTCTATAAGTCTCTTCTCACCCTTGGCATCTTTCTTATAGATATGCTCTCCCGCAATCAAGTGTGTTTTTCCACTGCATGATAAGAGATCTCCTTTTTTATCAAACTTCACATGAAGTTCACCTACTGCCTTGGAGTACTCCCATGCCTGTACGATACAGATCTTTTTGCCATCAGATGACGTGACTTGGGTGGGGTAGGCGCCCAATGAGGCGAGTCCCACATTGGAGAAATCTCCAAGTAGAGCGTGTGAGTCTCCTCCTACGATAATATCAATACCTTTGATCTCTTTGGCGAGTCTCTGATCGTTTTCATATCCAAAGTGGCTCAAGATGATAATCTTATCGATACCTATAGTATGAAGTTCATCGATGTATTTTTGGGTTCTAAACATCTCATCATAAAAGCGGATGTCACTGCCAGGGCGTGATGATGTTGCTGTTTTTTGGGCGGTTTCAAGACCGATGATACCTACTTTTTCTCCCTCTATCTCTTTAATGATATAGGGGTTCCACTTTTTATACAGCAGGGAGCTTTTTAAGGTATCGACATTGGCAGAGATCACGGGAAAGTTGGCTTTGGCTATAAAACGTTCGAGTACCTCATTACCCTCATCAAACTCATGATTGCCAAGTGTAAAGGCATCAAACCCGATCTCGTTCATCAGTGCGACATCAGCTTCTCCTTTAAAGAGCGTAAAATAGAGCGTTCCACTCATGGCATCGCCTGCATGTAAAACAAGCGGGTTTTTAGAGTGTTCTCTGAGTGCTTTGATGCTTGAAGCGACACGCGCCATTCCTCCTACTTCGATTTCATAGGTTTTTTCTTGAGTTTTGAGTTCAAGGGTTTCGGAGTCGAGATGAGAATGGTGATCATTGATATGGATAACAGTTAATTCAAAAGGCTTTGGTTCAGCAGACAACATGGGAACATGACCTATGAGAGCCAATCCAAGGAAGAGTAGAACATAGTTATTTTTCATCATAAACACCTCTGTTTCTTATAATCATATCATATCAATCTAAGAGCGCTTCAAAGCATGTTAATAAGCTTACATGTAAGTCGTTACATGTAAAGTGTGTAGGAAGTAATATTATTTTTCTTTGCACGAGAATAAGTGAGGGGAGGGTATTCGTTAAAGGGTATAATGAGAGCAATAAAGAGACTAGAAACTATCAAAGGAGATCTCATTACCCTGAAACTCTTTACCGATGGTAGTGCCATCCGCAATCAAAAGTGGGATATGGCGCTTATGTAGTCAATGGCGTATCAAAACCTGAACTCAAACTAACAAAAATTTCCTATATTAAAGCCGTGCACTAAAAATAAATGCCAAAATCAGTACCGCCGTTGACATTAATTTTTATGGAGAATACGATTTCAGATGCTCTTCAAAGAGAACTCACAATGTAATAGCCATAGAAGGCTCTTATGTAAACTCACCCTTCTTAAGGAAAAAACAAGCTGCTGTTACAAAATGAGTTTTTAGTTGTATATGTATTTATACGAAGGATAGGTATGAATTCGATAGGAAGTACATCAGTAAAATGCATTAATGAAGTAGTTGATCATACATCATGGAAAAGAATATGAAGTGTAATGATTTAATAGCAGACCTAGAGTACAAAGGGAATATATCCGTATTAAAAGATGATGAGTTTGATGCTAAGTTAACTTCATTGATTGATAAGTATCAATCTACATCAAGAAATTTAATAATAACTACACATGAAAATTTTGAATACAATCTACTTGAAAATCTTATTGAACTAAGTCAATACAACATGTGTGCTACGAAAGAGTTTATTCTAGAACATGAAGTTTGTGCAAGTTACAACTTAGATGAAATAAAAATAGAATTATACTTTTATAATCATACCTCTCTACACAAATAAAATCTAAATTTCAAGACCAATAATTTCAACCAATTCATCCTTCATCTTGAAAATCTCCTCAATACTAAATTGCCGTAATAGATCTAAAGCGGTTAAAT
>JAYEGP010000139.1:0-3216 GCA_034659135.1 Campylobacterota bacterium | reverse complement strand
CATCCTTCTTAAGACTTTTTAAATCCTAAGAGCACGAGAGTGTTTTTAGTCGCTTCGGCAATAATGCTCTGGTCAGGACGATACATGGCATCGGATATCTTTTTGACGGTTTCAAAAATTGTCTCAAATCCATGATTGGGATAGTGACTTTGCAGTACCAATTGATTCATACTCACTTTATTGAGCAGTGTTGCGTCAAAAGATTCAATGGTGTCAGGACCGATACTTATGAAAAAATTAGAGAGTTCATCATGAGGCTTTGTTGCATTAATAATAATGCCTTGGCACTCTTTTATAGTTAAGGTACTAATCAATGCTTCATTAAGATCCGCCTCATCCACAAACAGAGGTTTATCACATTTTGTGAACTCTTCTTTACATGTAAGGCTGTAAGCGACACAATTAGCATCGGCCATCTCTGCAAGTGCTACAGGAACTGAATAGAATATTGAGGTGTATTCTTCGGCGATTTCTTGAATCTCTTCGATCGCTTCAGCGGTTTTGGGATGGGTGATGAACATCTGTATCATGGTATCTTCCATGATCTCATCGATATCTTCAAGCATCGCTTCATCAATTTTGGTGACATTCACATCAACCGTCATTTTCTTGCGCCTCGTAACATTTTGAGGATTTTTGGAGTTACGGCCAGATCAAGCGCGGTAAAATCATCAGGGTTTTTAATGCTGACATCAGCACCAGCGTCAATAAGCATTTTAACCATAGACTCTTTTCCGCTTGACGCGGCATACATCAGTGAGGTCACACCATTAACATTGGAGGTATCAATCTCAATACCCGCATCAATAAGCATTTTGACGACGTCAGGGTTCTCTCCAAAACATGAAAGCCATAAGGCGGTATTTCCATCTACATTCTTACATGTAATATCAGCTCCGGCATCGAGAAGCTCTTTTGTAATGGTGGCATTACCCTCACGCGCTGCTTTCATGAGTGCAGTATTACCAAAGTTTCCTTGTTTGTTGATCTCATCTAATGCGTAGCCGTTGGTATCTAGCCACTGCTGTGTGTCATTGCTCACGATATTTTTCCTTTGATTTGAGAGTTGTATATATAGAGTTTTAAATAGCAGTTATGCAATTTTTATTCATTGAAAATTTTCAGATCTTCAAGCATATAATGGGATCAATCTTTGATTAGTTTCACAAAGTGACTAATACCTTTTGATATGCAAAAACTGTTCTTAAAGTTCGAACAGTTCTTGCATATATCTAACAAAAACCTAGAGGAGTGTCCTATGGTCAATCGCGCAAAAATAAAAGAGTTAATGAATGAGAGTGCCTGTTCTCACAATGCGAACAAGAAAAAAGGAGAGGGCTGTGATATGCCTAAACCCGGACTCGCTGCAGGAGGATGCGCTTTTGATGGAGCTCAGATATCTCTGTTTCCTTATGCCGATGCTGTGCATTTGGTTCATGGTCCTCAGACCTGTATGGGTGCTTCTTGGGAGACGCGTGAGACCAAAACCTCATGGGAAGGACGTGACCATACTCAGATGGGGTTTACAACGGGGATTACTACCAATGATGTCATCTTTGGTGGGGATAAACGTCTGAGTGACTCTATCGACTACATTATGGAACACTATACACCTGAAGCAATCTTTGTCTATTCCACTTGTGTCACGGCAATGGTGGGTGATGATATTGACATGACCTGTCAACTTGGGAGTGAAAAGCATGGCGTACCGGTAGTACCGGTTCATGCTCCGGGTTTTGTCGGAGGTAAAAATCTGGGATCACGTATTGCGGGTGAAGCGGTTTTAGAAAATCTCATTGGCACCAAAGAGCCTGAATTCACTACCCCTTACGATATCAACCTTATCGGTGATTATAATGTCACGGGTGACATGTGGCAATATCTTCCAATTTTTGAAAAAATTGGTATTCGAGTGTTGAGTTCCATGAGTGGTGATGGACGTGTCGGTTCTATCCGTTCGGCGCATCGTGCGAAACTCAATGTCATTGTCTGTGCAAAATCACTCATAACGCTCTGTCGAAAGATGCAAGAAAACTATGATATTCCTTGGATATCGGTCTCCTTTTACGGTAAACGTGATACGACTTTTGCCATACGTGAGATTGTCAAAGCTTTAGGTGACCCTGTTCTTATTGAAAAAGCTGAAAAGATTATCGCTGAAGAAGAGGCTGCTTTAGAAGCAAAACTTTTACCATTTAGAGAAGAATTTTCAGGAAAGCGAGCTGTTCTAAATACCGGTGGTAATAAAGCCTGGTCAATCGCCTCAGGCCTGCAAGACTTAGGTGTTGAAGTGGTGGCAACTTCGATTCGAAAATCGACACAAGAAGATATTGAAAAGGCGAGAGAATATCTTGGCCCTGAGGGTATCTTAATGAAAGCACCGGCCTCAGAGCAAGCGAAAGTTATTGATGAGAAAGAGGTTGATATCTTACTTGCAGGGGGACGAAGTCTCTATACTGCCATTAAGAAAAAAATCTCATTTATTGATGTTAATCAGGAGAAAAAAACTAGCTATGGTGGTTATGAGGGACTTTTAAACCTTGCACAAGATCTGAAATATGCCTTTAATAATCCAGTGTTTTCTAATGTAAGTCAAAAGGCACCTTGGGAGATATAAACTTCTTTTAATATGTTTTTTCAAAATCAATTCGTCTCTCTAATCATTATAGTGTTGATGACGTCGGCTTCTGCACAACAACTTAGCTTGAAGCGTGTTGAGCCTTCAATACAGCACTGTTTAGTCGATGAAGAGGTCCTTTTCTCTTGCCAATCAGAAGATAAGCATTTTACTCTCTGTCAGGATAAAAAGAGTATTCATTTTCGAGAAGAGAGTGTGACTCAGTTTAGCACTTCTCTTGAAGAAACAAGGGGCAATAGTACAGCTTTCTCTGGAGGAGGGGCTGCTTGGATGACACTTCGTAATGGTGATTTAGGCACCATTGCCTATACAGCAATTGGAAAATGGTCTCATCAGGGAGATGCTGTAGAACGCTCGGGTATTTTAATTCAAGATTCTAATAGTACCTTACATCATTATAAGTGTAGCGAACTCTTTAGGAGTGAAATTGGCCCAGTGTGGTTTGAAAAATCAAGTATAAAAGAGAGTATTGAGAACTCTGAACTTGATGTTGTTTTTTAAAGATATTTTTGTTTAAAAAGTAGTGCAATGTTTTGCATCTTTCTACTTTTGGTTAAAAGTGCTTTTTTAGTCATTTA
>JAYEGP010000138.1:0-3219 GCA_034659135.1 Campylobacterota bacterium | reverse complement strand
TATGACAAAATAGATGCAGAGGATCCTCAGCACAGAAATGGTCAATACAGTATTCGTATTAACCAACAATACCGAATCTGTTTTACATGGACTGACAGTGGTCCAGACTAAGAACTTAAAAGTTCCAAAAGGTACAGGTTGTGAGACATATGATTACTTTTATTTTTTTTCTTTGATTGTATTTTTATTGCAAAGCTCATAAAGCTTTGCAAGCCAAAATAGTGTAATATACTAAAACAAAAGAGCCAAAGGAAATCTATGAAATTTTTTGTTGCTACCGATCATGCTGGTGTGGATTTAAAAGACTTTACATGTAAGCTTTTAAAAGAGAAAGGACATGAGGTTGTTGACCTTGGTCCTTATGCTAAAGATCGTGTTGATTATCCTGATTTTGCTGTCAAAGTTTCTGAAAGTGTTTTAGCCGAAGCGGGGACACAGGGAATTCTTATCTGTGGTTCAGGTATTGGTATGAGCATGGCGGCCAATCGTCATCACGGTATTCGCGCGGCACTCTGTCATGATGCCTATACCGCTCAAGTAGCCCGACAACATAATGATGCTAATATTTTATGTTTTGGAGAACGTATTGTCGGTCAAGGTGTTGCTGAGTCTATCATCGATGCTTGGCTTTCTAATGGGTTTGAGGGTGGTCGTCACTGTGGTCGTGTCGATAAAATCGAAGCGATAGAAGGATAAACATGTTTCTTGAATGGTCACTGTTAACCATTATATCGCTAATAGCCATTTTTCTATTTGTAAAGATGTTTTATTTTAAGAGCATTACAGCAAAAGAGCAGCGCAGTAATGACATGATGAAATTGACACTTCAAGAAGCTGAAATCTTAATAAGAAAGTACCAAGTCCAACTCCAACGCGCCCTTGGTAATGTTGATATTCTGACCGATGAGCTTAATAAGCTTCGTAATGAGATTAAAATGCTAAAAGGCAGAAATTCAAAACACCGCATGGAAACGGATAGACTTCAGACCAAGATTAAAGATCTCGAAAGTCGTATTGACGCACTACTATAAAACTAAGGATACATAATGACACTCAATCAAAATGACAAAAAAATTATTAATGATGCAATTCGTGATATTCCCGATTTTCCTAAACCTGGAATCATCTTTAAAGACATATCTACCCTCTTAAATAATGCAGAGGCCTATGGTGTACTTATGGAACATCTTAAAACCCGATATAAAAGCTACAATCTTGATTATATTGCGGGTATCGATGCCCGTGGTTTTATCTTTGGTGCGGCTTTAGCTCAGATGCTAGGTATAGGTTTTGTTCCTATCCGTAAAAAAGGAAAACTCCCTTACACAACTGTTTCGGAAAAGTATTCACTCGAATATGGTGTTGATGAGGTTGAAATCCATATTGATGCCTTTCGTGACACTAAAGATGCACGTGTCTTACTTATTGATGATCTTATCGCTACGGGCGGAACGGCTTTTGCCGCGACTAACTTGATAGATAAATCAGGTGGAAACTGTGTCGAAGCCTGTTTTATTCTGGGGCTTAACTTCCTTGATGGGCAGAAAAACCTTCAAGAACTCACTGATACCTATACCCTTATAGGAATTGATTAATGTATATCCCATCACCCTCACCGTTTGATCCTGATGAGAATGGTCACTTTGGAATTTTTGGAGGACGTTATGTGCCTGAAACCCTTATGCCGGCACTGCTTAATCTTAAAGAAGAGTACGAAAAGATTCGTTTTGATGAAGATTTTTGGAAAGAAGTTGATTACTATCTAAAAGATTATGTCGGTCGTCCTTCACCGCTCTATTTTGCTGAGAACATCTCTAATGAGTTAGGTGCAAAAATCTACTTAAAACGCGAAGATTTAAATCATACAGGTGCGCATAAAGTCAACAATGTTATTGCGCAGGGCTTAATGGCAAAACGCTTGGGAATGAAAAAAGTCATCGCAGAAACGGGTGCGGGTCAACATGGAGTCGCAACAGCAACCATCTGCGCACTACTCGGTCTCGAATGTGAAATATTTATGGGTGCCAAAGATGTAGCGCGTCAAGAACTTAATGTTTTTCGCATGAAACTTCTTGGTGCAAAAGTTCATGCTGTTGAGAGTGGTTCAAAAACCTTAAAAGATGCGATGAATGATGCCATTCGTCACTGGGTTACTCATGCGAGAGACACCTTTTATATTATTGGTACTGTTGCTGGGCCTCACCCTTACCCAATGATGGTACGTGATTTTCAAGCGATTATCGGCTCTGAAGCTAGAAAACAGATTTTAGAAAAAGAGAACCGTCTTCCTGATCATGTTATCGCCTGTATTGGGGGAGGTTCAAACGCTATTGGTACCTTTCAGCACTTCTTAGAAGATGAAGATGTTGAGTGTATCGGCGTCGAAGCGGGCGGTTTAGGTCTAGAGAGTAACAAACACGGAGCCTCACTTGAAAAAGGTCGGCCCGGTATTTTACACGGTCAGATGAGCTACCTCCTTCAAGATGATGATGGTCAAATTTTAGAAGCGCACTCTATCTCTGCGGGGCTTGACTACCCAGGTATTGGACCAGAACATGCATTTCACAAAGACAATAAGAGTGTCTCCTATGGGAATGTCACTGATCAAGAAGCGCTAGACGCTTTTGTATGGCTTTCACAAAAAGAGGGAATTATCCCTGCTTTTGAGACCTCACATGCTATTGCCTATCTGAAAAAAATGGGTGATATTAAAGACAAACTTATCATCGTAAACCTTTCAGGTCGTGGTGATAAAGATATGATACAAGCTAAAGATATTTTACATTTTGATTAAAGAGAACTCATGAAGCTAATACTAGAAAATAACGTTTATACAAATATCCATGCCGATTTTGGAATTGAATTCCTAACTAAAGAGACTTTAGAAACAAGTGCTAAAAGAGAGCTTTTAGAGAGTGCCGGCTTTAAAGCCTCACAAGATGAAACTTGTCTGCTTTTAGAGAGTAAAACTCTGGTGTGCGGTGTAGAGGAGTTAAAATCTGATGATCTTCGCTCTGCTACAGCGAGCGCTATTAAAATTTTAATGAAACATACCCATGAGCGTATCAAAATCAGTGCCTGTGGTATTAACAACATTAAAGCGATAACCGAAGGTCTCATTCTTGGCGCTTATACTTTTGAACGATACAAATCTGAGCCAAAACCGTGTGAGATTGCTGAAATTATCATCGCTTCTGAAGACAAGCAAGGTGAACTTGC
>JAYEGP010000137.1:0-3223 GCA_034659135.1 Campylobacterota bacterium | reverse complement strand
CCGATTTTAAAAGCGATAGATGCGCTTACATGTAAGAAGGAATCGTGTTGGATGATTGGCGATACACGACTCGACATCGCTTCGGCAAATAGTGCGGGTATCAAAAGTGTGGCGGTGCTTAGCGGTTATGACACGCATGAGCAACTTGAGCCCTTGTGTGGCCTCATCAAAGCGGATGCTTATAGCGCCGTAGAACTTATCATTGAAATCAATAAAAGGATGAATCAGTGTACTTTATGACAATTGATGCGGGAACCGGCAGTGCTCGCGCCGTTATTTTTGATACCAAAGGTAAACAAGTTGCTATTGCCCAGCAAGAGTGGGAGCATTTAAGCGAAGCAGGTGTTGCAAACTCAATGGGCTTTGATTATGAAAAGAACTGGCAGATTATTGTTACATGTATAAAAGAGTCCATCTTTAAAGCAGCGATAAAAGCTGAATCGATAGTAGCTATCACAGCAACGAGTATGCGTGAGGGTATTGTTTTATATGACCAAGATGGCAAAGAACTCTTTGGTGTTGCTAATGTCGATGCAAGGGCAGTGCGTGAAGTCGCAGATATCAATCGTGATTATCCAGAGTTAGAGAAAGAGTTTTATGAGACAAGCGGTCAGACTTTTGCCTTAGGTGCATTGCCGCGACTGCTTTGGGTGAAACGAAACCGTCCTCATATCTATGAAAAAACAGCTTCGATGAATATGATCAGTGATTGGGTCTTGACAAAACTCAGTGGTGTTATTGCTGCGGAACCTTCTAACGCAGGAACCAGTGGCGTCTTCTCATTAGAAAAACGACAGTTTGAGCCCATCATGGCAAAAAAATTGGGTTTGAAAGATGATATTTTTCCTAAAGTATATGAGAGTGGTAGCCTTATTGGTGAGGTGAGTCAAAGTGCTTCGGATCTAACAGGTTTACATGTAAAGACCAAGGTTGTCATGGGTGGCGGTGATGTTCAGCTTGGTAGTGCAGGTCTTGGTGTGGTTAAAGCAGGTCAATGTGCTATTTTAGGCGGAACATTTTGGCAGCAGATCGTCAATATCGAAGGTGCTACTGTTGATCCCAATATGAACATCAGAATCAATCCACATGTTATTCCTGGACTTTCACAGGCTGAAGGCATCACCTTTTTTTCAGGCATGGTGATGCGATGGTTTCGCGATACTTTTTGTGAGATGGAAAAACTTGAGGCTAATAAAAGAGGAATAGATCCCTATGCCTATTTAGAAGAGCTCGCAAGTGAAGTCCCTTTAGGATCTTATGGAATTATGCCCATCTTCTCTGATGTTATGAAATACTCTAAATGGTACCATGCCGCGCCATCTTTTATAAACCTATCGTTAGAGAGCACATCAAAAGCAGCGATGTTTCGTGCCTTAGAAGAGAATGCAGCCATAGTATCGATGTTAAATCTTAATGCTATTTTAGCCTTCAGTAAAACCGATACGGATAGCATCACCTTTGCCGGTGGAGCTGCGAAAGGAGCGCTTTGGAGTCAGATACTCAGTGATGTTACAGGTAGAGAGATACAGATACCCAATGTTACCGAAGCTACGGCTCTAGGGGGTGCTTTTGCAGCCGGTGTAGCGGTTGGTGAATACAGCTCTATCGCGCAAGCCGCTGAAAATTTAGTGCAGTGGGAAAAAACTTATGAGCCAAATTTAGAACATTACCATAGGTATCAAGAGATTGCAGAGCGTTGGAGAGAAGCCTACCGTGCCCAACTCAAGTTAGTCGATCAGAATATAAGCACATCAATGTGGAGGGCACCAGGGTTGTAATTAGTGATGCATTAAATACAACAGGAACATTTTTTGCTTTTAATTTTAAAAATTGAAAGTACTACATGAAAACTATTGATGCCTTATTTGCTTATGATTCAAGAAGAAAAAGCAAAATTACTACCATGAGAAGACTGTTTAAAGACGATGAAGTGAGCGTTGAGGAGAAGTCAAGACCCTCTATTCCTGAGATGGATGAGAATTTTTCACTCTTGCACCATGATGAGCTGATGAAAAATTATGCTCAAAAAATATCACAGATGAATACTAATCGTAGAAGTCAGAAGCTTTTTAGTAGTAAAGATGAGAAATTAATGAATGAACTTCAAAGAAATGCTCTAAAGCTAGAGCGAGCGAGACGAGGACAATAGATGGTTCTGACTAAAGAAGACGATCATGAATACCGTTTTGGAGATCATGGACCAAAGTACTTGACACGTGGTGATAATGTCGATTTAGGCATTGTGGTGATTACTCCAGGTGAAGCGCATCCTTGTCATAAACACACCAAACAAGAAGAGTCTTTTTTAGCTTTAGAAGGACAATGCGATGTCTGGGTTGATGGCAGGCTCGTGGTACTCAAGAGAGGCGACTATCTTATCTGTGAAAAAGGAGAAGCGCATTTTTTTAATAATACCTCTGAAAAAGATTTTAAAGCAGTGTTTATTAAGGCGCCCCATCTTGATGAAAAAGATAGTGTCTATATCGAGTGGGAACCGGGGCAGGAATTTATAAAAGAGGTTTAAAAGGCCTCTCCTACAATGATAAGATTCTCAGAGAATTTATCAGCAGTATGGACTTCGTAATTTGATTTATAGTGCTTATAGTGCTTAGAGTTTTTGTGTCCTTCTAGGGCATCTTCATTTTCCCACGCTTCGATAACAATAAACTTAGTCGGTGTACTTTCGATCTGATAAATATTATATTTGAGACAACCTTGGCTTGCACGTGATGGCATGACCATGCTTTCTAGTAAGCCTTTGAGTTGATCGATGTGACCCTCTTTAGCGATAAAAGTGACTTTTTTTGTAATGTTCATATTATTTTCCCTTTTTTAGTTTGTTTTGTTCGAGTTCCCAGTATTCCATCTCAAAGAGTTCTGCGGGCTTTAGGCTCGTCCAGCAATTCATAGCTTCAGCTTGAAGCATGGCATTGATGGTATGATTGAGTATATCTCTCATAATTTTCGCTTCTTTATCATCTTTAGCAAATATAAGGGCTCCGACACCTTGGATAAAACCATATCGAGGTGCTAAGTCAAGTCGTTGGTGCTCTGATGAAGCGTGAGTGCTATAGTAGTCTTGATAGGCTTTAGTAAAGTTAAAAAGTCCCTCTAAAACATCATCATTAAAGATTGCGCCAAAAGGTTTGATACGAATAACATGCTCAGGAGTCAATCCTCCACTATGGATGATACGTTCAAGCTCAGGATGTTGCGAGAGTGT
>JAYEGP010000136.1:0-3230 GCA_034659135.1 Campylobacterota bacterium | reverse complement strand
AAGTTATGAATTTGGTTTTGTTGAACTCAGTGATGCGTATTCTACCGGTTCATCCATCATGCCGCAGAAGAAAAACCCCGATGTTCCTGAGCTCTTACGTGGAAAAACTGGACGTGTCAATGGTAATTTAATTTCACTGCTTACGGTGATGAAAGGCCTACCTCTTGCATATAATAAAGACACACAAGAAGATAAAGAAGGTGTTTTTGACAGTATTGAAACGGCAGAGATCTCTTTAGAGATTCTACGTGAAGCACTTAAAACGATGAGTATCAAAAGTGACACTATGCATAAAGCCTGTAAAGTGGGGCACTTAAGTGCTACGGATTTAGCGGATTATTTGGTTGAGCACTGTGCTATCCCTTTTCGTGAAGCACACTTTATTACGGGAAAAGCTGTTGCAAAATCTGAAGAGTTGGGTATTGATTTGAGTGATATTGAATTTTCTGAACTCAAAAAGATTGATGAACGTATTGAAGAAAATGTTATGCCATTTCTAGCGATAGAGCACTCTATGAATGCGCGTACTTCACAAGGTGGAACCGCAACACTAAGAACGATGGAGCAGCTTATCTATTTTGAAAATTATTTGAAGGGGTTAAATTTATGAAAATTGAAGTGAGCCATAAAGAGGCGATGAAGTTTGAAGCTAAAACAGCAAAAAGTAGTTTTATTATAGATTGTCCGGTGATCTCACCGATTGAGTATTTTTTAAGTGGACTCATTACATGTAGCGCTTCTGATATGATTGTTATTCCTCAAAATCAAGGTAAAACGGTTAGCAATTTAAGTGTTACGGGTGAAGTGCTACGAAATGATGATCATCCTAAAAAGTTTAATACTTTACATTTGGAATATGTTTTTGATTCTGATGCCGATGATACTATGGCAGGACGTTGGGTTATAGCCAGTGTAGAGACCTACTGCTCAACTATTAATACCATTCGTGATACAACAGCGATTAGCTATTCTATAACGCATAACGGCACTAAAATTCGTGAAAATGAAGCGATGATTAGTGGGGGTGGTCCCCAAATTGATATGGGCGAGATAGAGAGTTGTCCTTCATAAAGGAGACTCTTACATGTAAGACTTAGAGAAAGTCTTTTGGATCCGCATCACTAAAGTGGGTCCAAGCCAATTTTGCTCCGCCTAAAAGATGAAAATGGAGGTGTTTGACCTCTTGTCCGCCATTGTCTCCTATATTTGTAATGACACGATAACCACTTTTTTCAATATTGACATGAGTCGCAACACGTTGGATAAATGGTGTCATCTTACTCATCATATCAGCTGATACTTCATTAAAACTGTCCACATGAACTTTGGGAATGATAAGAATATGGATAGGTGCTTTAGGGTTAATGTCATGAAAAGCGAAGAAGTCATCATCTTCTAAAACGAGATTTGAAGGGAGCTCTTTATTAACTATTTTACAAAAGATACACATGATTTTTCCTATTTCTATTTTTTCTTATTGTATCTTAGATCTGAAGACAAAAATCTTAAATCTTTACATGAAGCTGTTTGTAATTGACAATTGAATAAAATACGCGCAATTTTATATACTGGAGTCTTTATATTGAAAGAGTGGTATGACGCAATAAAAACGGCGGAGAGTGTTGAGAAACTAGAAGAGATTCGTATCGCCGTATTTGGAAAAAAGGGAGTTCTTGCAGCAGAGTTTGCCAAGATGAAAACAGCTCCCAACGAAGAGAAAGCAGGCATTGCTAAAGAGTTAAACATCTACAAAGGTGACTTGACATCACTTTTGGCTGAACGAAAGATGCATTTACAGACACAAGAACTTGAAGCGGCTATGAAGGCAGAATCAATTGATGTGTCTCTATTTTCACAACAATCATCTCGAGGAGCCTTACACCCTGTCAATGAGACCATGGATAAAATTGTGGATTATTTTATATCCATGAACTTTACCGTTCAAACCGGTCCTATGGTTGAAGATGACTTTCATAATTTTGAAGCGCTGAACCTTCCTAAGTATCATCCCGCACGTGATATGCAAGATACTTTCTATTTTAAAGATGAGATGTTACTTCGTACGCACACCTCGCCGGTTCAGATTCGAACCATGTTACATACAGAGCCACCGATACGAATGATTGCACCCGGAAGTGTCTTTCGCCGTGACTATGATCTGACACATACACCGATGTTTCATCAGGTTGAAGGTTTATTAGTGGATAAAGAAGGCACCGTCTCTTTTGCTAATTTAAAATATATCTTAGAAGACTTTTTAAAATATATGTTTGGTGAGGTTGACGTACGTTTTCGTCCAAGCTTTTTCCCTTTTACTGAGCCTTCAGCAGAAGTGGATATCAGCTGTATCTTCTGTAAGGGAGAAGGGTGCCGTGTCTGTTCAAAAACAGGTTGGCTAGAAGTTTTGGGCTGTGGCATTGTTGATCCTAACGTATTTGAGGCCGTTGGTTATAAAGATGTTAGCGGTTACGCCTTTGGTCTCGGTGTTGAGCGGTTTGCGATGTTGATTCATCATATTGGAGATTTACGTTCACTTTTTGAAGGTGATATCAGACTATTGGAGCAGATGAAATGATTGTAACAAAAAGCTGGTTAAATGAGTGGATTGATCTTGATGGCATCTCTACGGATGATCTTTGCAAGACCTTTAATGCCATAGGTCTTGAAGTTGATAGTGTTGCGTCCTATCGTGTCCCTGCAAAAATTGTAGTGGGTGAGGTTATAGCGTGTGAACGTCATCCTGATGCAGATAAGTTAAATGTCTGTAAGGTTGATGTTGGTGGTGGCGTACGTCAGATTGTTTGTGGTGCTTTTAATGTGCGAAGTGGCATTAAAGTAGCGGTAGCCACTATTGGCGCAGAGATGCCGAGTGGTTTGGTGATTAAACCGGTACAGCTTCGCGGTGTTGATAGTGAGGGTATGATCTGCTCATCAACTGAGATTGGGCTCCCTAAACTTGAAGATGGCATTATGGTCTTAGATGAGAGTATTGGGGCATTAAAACTTGGTAGTGAACTTCGTGAAAATATCTACTTTAATGATGATAAGATAGAGATTGAACTCACGGCAAACCGTGGTGACTGTTTAAGCATTTATGGTGTTGCTAGAGATCTATGTGCTGCCTATAATCGCGAACTTTGTGATATTGCGATTGATCACGATAAAGAGGGGCGTGTAGGTATGGGGCGTATTGCTCAGTTAACGCAAAATGATCTGATTGATGCTGACCT
>JAYEGP010000135.1:0-3233 GCA_034659135.1 Campylobacterota bacterium | reverse complement strand
GCAAGAATAATGATGGCAAAAACAATACCATAAGTAACAGGCACAAAATCAGGAACCGGCACTGGATCACCTTTGGCGTATGAGTGCATTCCTGCAAGATAATAGTTCACACCAAAGTACGTCATCAATACGGTGGTAAACGATAAGAGCGAGATAGTACTAAATAAAAATGCCGTATAAATTGGTTTAATAAAGCGTAAATGAATCACTACAGCATACACTAAAATCGTCACAAGAGCCCACGTCTCTTTTGGATCCCAACCCCAATAACGTCCCCAGCTCTCATTTGCCCAGACACCACCAAGAAAGTTACCGATAGTTAAGAGAACAAGACCAATCATCAGACTCATCTCATTAATAGCATTCAGCTCACGAATGGAGTGACTGATTGAAACGGCATTGTTATCATTTTTAATGATGAATAAAATCAGCGTAATAAATCCAAGTAGAGCACCCAGACCTAAGAAACCATAACTTGCAGTAATCATAGAGACATGGATGCTCAACCAGTATGATTTTAAAACCGGTACCAGTGTTGTAACTTGAGGGTCCATCCAACTCAGATGCGCAACAAAAAGAATAAGACCTGTCAAAATCCCAGTTGCCGCAATGGTAATTGGTGAGTTTTTAGAGAAGATAAATCCTGCAAGCAAGGTAGCCCAAGAGATATAGATTAAAGACTCATACCCGTTTGACCACGGTGCATGTCCTGAAATGTACCAACGCATCGCTAAACCAGCTGTCAATGCAAAGAAGAAAAGCGTTAACAGTCCCATAGATATCTTTGTAACTAAACCAATCTGAATCTTTGGCTTAATAATCTTAGCAAAGGATAAAATAAGTAAGACAAAACCAATCAAGAAGAAATACGGCCAGAGTTTTTCAAAAATATTGAGCGTATTGTACATAATTTCCGTCTCAATTTTACTCGCATCAGGATAAACTTCCGCACCAATTTTTTTCTGATAATTACTCACACCGTTTAGGGCTTTATCTGCCTCATCCCAATTGCCGCTTGTCATCGATTTTTCAATCTCATTAAACCAATTAACCGCTAAAAGTCGTACAATCTCGGCATCTTTCATCTCAAAAGTTTGCATGGCGGCAATGGTTGCGTACCATTTGTTATTTTCACTATTAGGACCTGGCCAGATCGAGATTAAGCTTCCTGTATAGACCATATAGGCGACATTAACACGTTCATCAATTTTTAATACCGCTTTATCAAATTTATTACGTTTTGCAGGCGCTTTACGAATGGCCTCTTCAACATAAGCATTAAGTTTATACCCTGCCATCTCACTTGGAAATTCAAAAAATTGTGAAAATGATGCCATCTTACTGTTTTCATCAATACCAACAAGTTTATTGACTTCTTTATTACTGGTACGTATCATACTAATTTCACGCCACGAATCAGGAGAGAGCATCATCCCTAAGACAATCTGATTATGACTCAAACCTAAAAGGGAGCCTGTACGACTCACTTTTGCAATAATCTCTCTAGAGAGCGTATCCATAGGCTTCATTCGCCCTTGCGTGTCTTGCACCATCAAACGACCAAATTTCTCTGCATGGTCTTTATCAAAAGAGATAACCTCTTTGACAATAGGATTTAATTCCTGAGCTTGAACAGGTGTACTAGCAAAGAGTAAAATGACACTTAAAGCCGCAAGCAGTGTCCCTGCTTTTGCGGCAGACTCTTTTGCTTTTTTAGACAATTTTGCAAAACGTCCATTACGCATAAGGAGTGATCCAAACATTCCTATCCCCATAAGTAAGTAACCAAAGTAAGTTGGCAAGGTTCCTGGGTCATGGTTAACCGATAAAACAGTACCGAGTTCATCTCTATCATATGAGGATTGAAAAAATCGGTAATTACGATGATCAAGAATATGATTCATATAGATACGAAATGGCATCTCTATACCCTGCTCTTTATCAAGAAGAACCACTTCACTGGCATACGATGAAGGTGAGTTTGATCCTGGGTAGCGTTCAAGTTGAAAATCTACAAGCTTAAGAGCAAAAGGAAGATCAATAACTTTTGCACCATAATCAAGTGAGACTTTCATTCCTGCAAGCTCTACAGATTGTCTCTCACCCACCATACCCGAAGCGCCCATCACGGTAATATCTTTACTCTCATCTCCTGAGCTGACACGAACCACAAGCGCGTCATAATTCATTGCGTTCATCTGAGGGCCACCAATATCACTTTGAGAGACTAAAACTTCTTTAGCACTTTCAAAATACTGTCGTAAAACAAAACTCGATTGACCTGCTGAATAGAGACGACGTGTCTCTAAAAGGCTGGAGTCACTGGCATTGATATCACCACTGCTGCGATCATCCATACTGACATAAACAAGTTTCATTGGATGGGACATCTTTAGGTTAGCCCCCTCACGCGCTATTGAGATAACAGGTAAATCAAAACGCTTTCCTGATTCAAAATCTAACACATAATCTGAGGCAACATAAAACTCGCCTAAAGCTAAAGTAATCTGCTCAGGCTGTGCATTTCCACCGGTAATCACCATTTTCGCTGTCGGTTTTCCACCTTCGGCATTTTCTAAGGTATAGACCGCTTCAGGAATATAATCAATCAATTCTGCATGAACTTTTTTACCATTAACATCGACATCTGCGCTAATATCATTTTTAGATATCTTCGAAAGATAGAGCGGTTTTGCATATTTAAGTGCTTGGTTTTTATCTTCAAAAACGAAGTTAAGGTAGGCTTGAGAGCTTAACATTGAACTTGACTGAGAACCTTCACGGATATGCATGACTCCTTCATAGCCAACATAACGCGTAATAGCAGCACCAATAAGAACAATGAAAAAAGAGATATGAAACATTAAAACCAAGGCTTTATCCGCTCGATACATCTTAAAGTTGATAATATTTAAAAAAAGATTGATCCCTAAAAAGAGTAGAAGGACTTCAAACCATCGTGCATTAAAAACTTCAGCCTTAGCGGTCTGTGTACCAAAGTCATTTTCTATAAAGGTCGCCACTGCAATAGCTATGGCAAAAATCAACATTAAAATAGCCATAGTTTTCATGGAACCTAAAATTGACACTACTTGTTTCAACATATTTACAACCTTTTAGCAATAAGGATAGAAATATACCCTAATGAACTTAAGGTTATTCACTATATTTTACTTACCGAAACTCTATAGGATTGAGATAAACAAAGGTGTAACAAAACGCTTCAATATATT
>JAYEGP010000134.1:0-3243 GCA_034659135.1 Campylobacterota bacterium | reverse complement strand
GTTCAAAATGACAAAGATGGTTTTAACTCGATTCATATGATGGCTGATTCTGGTGCACGTGGTTCTGCGGCTCAGATTCGTCAGCTTGCTGGTATGCGTGGTCTGATGGCGAAACCAAGTGGTGATATTATTGAAACACCGATTATCTCAAACTTTAAAGAGGGTCTCAACGTCCTTGAGTACTTTATTTCAACTCACGGTGCGCGTAAAGGTCTTGCGGATACGGCACTGAAAACGGCAAATGCGGGTTATTTGACACGTAAACTGGTTGATGTAGCTCAAAACGTTAAAGTGGTTGAGCATGATTGTGGAACGCATGAGGGAATCGAGATTACGGATATCTCTATCGGTAATGAGTTGATTGAACCGCTTGAAGATCGTATCTTAGGTCGTGTTCTTGCAGAAGATGCGATTGATCCGATTACGAATGAGATTTTATTCCCTGAGGGAACGCTTATTGATGAGATTAAAGCGCAGACTATTGTTGATGCGGGAATTAAATCAGCACATATCAGAACACCGACTACATGTAAAAGTGAAGATGGTATCTGTGCTTTATGTTATGGACTTAACTTAGGTACGGGTGAGGTTGTTCGCCGTGGTGAAGCAGTTGGTGTTGTTGCAGCACAATCAATTGGTGAGCCGGGTACACAGTTGACACTTCGTACCTTCCACGTTGGTGGAACCGCGTCAAGTACCCGTGAAGAGCGTCAGGTTATCGCGAGTAAAGAAGGATTCATCCGTTACTACAATATGAAAACCTATCTCTCTAAAGAGGGTAAAAATATTGTAGCAAATCGCCGTAATGCAGCCGTTTTATTAGTGGAACCAAAAATCAAAGCACCTTACAAAGGGCGTTTAGAGATTCAAAACGTGCATGATGAGATTATTATCAGTGTGATTGGTGAAGAAGATACCACACGGTATACACTCCGTAAACATGAGGTTGCAAAACCAAATGAGCTTGCTGGTGTTAGTGGTAAAATTGAGGGTAAATACTATCTTCCATACGTTCAAGGCGATATGGTTAATGAAGATGAGTCCATCGTTGAATCAATCAAAGATGGTTGGAATGTACCTAATCGTATCCCTTATGCATCTGAGATTTTAGTTGATGATGGCGCTCCGGTGACTCAGGTTATCAATGCTAATGAAGTGGGTACCGTTAAGTATTTCTTACTCAAAGGTGATTATCTTGAAAGAATCGAGAGCATCAAAAAAGGTCACAAAGTAGAAGAGAAAGGTCTTTTTGCTGTTGTCATCGATAAAGAGAATCGTGAAGCGGTACGTCACTACATCGCACGTGGATCTATTGTTGAAATGGATGATGATCAAGCGGTGACACAAGAGACTGTCTTAGCGAAACCAACGGATGATGAATCGATTGTGATTGCAGAGTGGGATCCTTACTCAAATCCAATTATCTCAGAATCAAACGGTACGGTGACTTTTGAAGATATTATTGCGGGTGTAACGGCTTCAGAGCAGTTTGATGAACTTACCGGAAAAACGCGTTTAATGATTAATGAATATATTGCAGCAGAGTACAAACCTGCCATTGTTCTTGCGACAGAAGAGGGTGAAGTGATTCGTTACGCTATCGATCCTAAGACTCAGATTTTTGCTCAAGAAGGCGGTGAGGTTAAAATTGCTGATATCTTGGCAAAAACACCAAAAGCACTTCAAAAATCTCGTGATATCACTGGGGGTCTTCCACGTGTATCGGAACTTTTTGAAGCACGTCGTCCTAAAGAGACGGCACTCATTGCTGAGATCGATGGTACGGTGAGCTTTGGTAAACCACTACGTGGAAAAGTTCGTATTGTGATTGCCTCTGAAAATGGAATTATTAAAGAATATTTTGTTGATAAAAACCTCAATGCACTAGTCAGTGCAGGCGAGTTTGTTCACTCGGGTGAGCGTTTAACTGATGGTATCGTCTCTTCACATGAGATCTTACGTATTCTTGGTGTTAAAGCACTCTACAACTACCTTGTCAGTGAAGTTCAGCAAGTTTACCGTCGTCAAGGGGTTAATATCGCTGATAAACATATTGAGGTTATCTTTACTCAGATGTTACGTCAAGTGAAGATTTTACGTTCAGGTGATACGAAGTTTATTCAAGGAGATCTGATCTCTAAGAATAAATTTAAAGAAGAGAATGCGAAAATCTTACGTCTTGGTGGTGAACCGGCAATTGCGGAGCCATTCTTGGTAGGTATTACCCGTGCATCGGTTAGCGCGGACTCTATTATCTCAGCGGCATCATTCCAAGATACAACGAAAGTTCTTACCGAAGCTGCAGTATCTGCTAAAATTGATGATCTTACGGATCTTAAAGAGAACGTTATTATCGGTCGTACCATTCCTGTGGGAACCGGTATCTATAAAGACGAATTGATTCAATTCGCAGAAGACGAATAGAAGATTTTTAAACTCCTTACATGTAAGGAGTTTAACTTGTTTTTTTGTTCAGTTATTTAAACTTCTTAAAAGCTCTTTTAAAATCAAGAGATGCCCCACACTCTAAATCCTTAAAAACATATTCGCTATCAAAATAGTCACCCTCTTTTTGATAGACATGCTCATAGAGTTTAAAAACTTTAGCTCGAAGTGTATCGGGATAGACTAGGATGTAGTATTTGACTTTCTCTTTTTCATAAATCTTAAATTTGTACTCTTCATCACGCCTGGCGGTTGATTTTGATATGACTTCGATGATGATCTCAGGAGCTTTTGTTATAAAATCGTCATCATTGTCATGGCACATTAAAACGATATCGGGTTTTAAAACGGTGGCCTCATCAATGATGTAATCTTCTTCGCCTAATACACTGCAATATTCGCACTCTTCAACAGAATTTCCAAGGATTCGTGCTAATTCATAAGCCACATGCTGATCTGTTTTCATCGGAGAAGGTGCCATAGCTAAAGCTTCGCCGTCAATTAGCTCCCATTTCCCTTCAAAATTTTTGTAGTCATCATATGTGTAATACTCTAGGGCACCCATACCGTTTCCTTGAAATCATTTTATGTTAATTATAACCAATTACAAGGGTATGAATCATTAAAAGCTTTGCAGTTTGTAATTTGTTACCTCGTAGATTTAGGAATCAGAATTAAATAAAACATAAATCTTAGCGTACTCTTTTAGCCCTAGTCAAACGATTTTAATCGTCGCGTAGCTAAGGCTATGCTCCTCATAAAATAGTGTGACTAGAACTAAAATAGCAATCGCTTAGA
>JAYEGP010000133.1:0-15440 GCA_034659135.1 Campylobacterota bacterium | reverse complement strand
GAAGTGTTGCTTAATTGTATTGTTAATGATAGATCATCTCCTTTACATGTAAGGCGATTTGAAGTTCTTCATCCGTAGCAATCACCAGCGTCTTTAAATCAAAACGCTCGAGTCCTTTACATGTAAGGCTTCGAATCTCCTCTGAATGCTCACCAATACCTCCGGTAAAGACAAGGGCATCAACCTCTCCGAGTACCGCCATATACGCACCGATCTGTTTTTTAAGACGGTAGGTGAACATCGCTATCGCTAAATGGGCTTCAGGGGTATCGCTTTGAAGGAGGGTTCGCATATCACTCGCACCACCTATGGCGAGCAGACCGCTTTTTTTATTTAAGAGTGTGTCAATGTCTTCAATACTGTAATGGCCTTCTCGCATCAAATACGTTACGATAGCGGGATCAATAGAGCCACTGCGTGTTCCCATCATCAAGCCCTCTAGTGGCGTCATCCCCATGGACGTATCCACGCTTTTTCCTTTTTCAATGGCGCAAGCACTCACACCGTTACCGATATGCAAGGTGATAAGATTGAGCTTATTAAGGGGTTGTTTTAGTATTTTAGCGGCTTCATGGGCAACGTAGTGATGCGAGGTTCCATGAAAACCGTAACGTCTTACATGTAAGGATTTGTAAAATTCATTTTCTAGAGGATAGCGGTAAGCGTATTGGGGCATACTCTGATGAAAGGCGGTATCAAACACAGCGATTTGTGCGACATCAGGCGCTAAACTTTGTGCGGCATAAATGCCTTCTAAATTTGCCGGATTATGTAAGGGCGCTAAAGGAATTAGTGACTTAATCGTCTGAATGACTTGAGTGTTAATGAGCGTTGGCTGATTAAAGGCTTCACCACCATGCACGACGCGATGACCAATGGCCTTGATCTGTTGAAAGTCAACCCTCTTAGCGATTAACTCCTCACGTAAACGCTCAAACCCTTCATGATGATCACTGATCTCTTCAATAAGACCGTGATGGAGTGCCTGAAGCGTCTGCATCTCAAAGAGTTTAAATTTAATAGACGAACTGCCCGCATTAATAACTAAGATCATGAGGGTACGTCCTGTGCTTGAATCGCAGTGATGAGAACGGTATTGACAATATCTGCAACTTCACAGCCACGACTGAGATCATTAACCGGTTTTTTAAGCCCTTGTAAAATCGGTCCGATGGCAATAGCTCCTGAGGAGCGCTGTACCGCTTTGTAGGTGTTGTTTCCTGTGTTGAGATCAGGGAAAATATAGACCGTCGCCTGTCCTGCTACTTTGCTACCTGGCAATTTTTTCTTGGCAATCTTAGGATCAACTGCCGCGTCATATTGAATAGGACCTTCCGTTAGAAGATCAGGGCGCTGTTGTTGCACAATTTTTGTGGCGCGACGGACTTTTTCGACATCATCACCTTTTCCTGAATCACCCGTAGAGTAAGAGAGCATCGCGATGCGTGGTTCTATGCCAAAGGCTTGAGCACTTTTAGCCGAAGCGATGGCAATCTGGGCTAGCTCCTCAGCGCTTGGGTCTTGATTGACCGCACAGTCTGCATAGACTAAAACCTTAGTTTCAAGACACATTAAAAAGAGGCTTGAAACCAGAGAAATATCGGGTGTTGTCTTGATGATCTGCAAGGCAGGTCGGATGGTGTCTTGTGTGGTGTGAATTGCACCCGAAACCATGCCATCAGCGTCACCCTCTTGTACCATCATCGTAGCAAAATAGCTCTCATGATCCATTGCATCGATAGCGGCTTCAAGTGTTAGCCCTTTGTGGGCACGCATGTTCATAAATTTTAAAACGTAAGACTCCATGAGGAGACTATCGGAAGGTTTTATTATGGTGGCTTTAGAGATATCTAGTCCTAATCCTGAAGCTCTATCACGGATCCTATCGGGATCACCGAGTAAGATAATATCAACAACGTCACGACGTAAGAGAATCTCACTCGCACGCAAGATACGCTCATCGCTACTCTCGGGTAGGACAATACGCTTACGCTGTTTGCTTGCGCGTTCATAGAGGCTGTATTCAAACATCTCAGGAGTTGTGGTGAGTGAGACACTTGACATGATCCGTTTTCGTAAGGCACTCGCATCAATGTTATTCATAAAAGAACCCATGGCAAGAGAGATTTTACGTTCACGGTTGGGACGGATGGTAGCTTGTACCTGATTGACACTCATGATACTTTGATAGGTGTCACATTCGATAGCCAGAATAGGAATGTTTAGAAACCTAAGCCCTGAAATCAGTTTTAAAAACTCTGCTGATGGCTTCATGGCTCCGGTGAGGAGTATTCCTGCGATACTTGGAAAATCTTTAGAGTAGTTGGCCGTTAATACGGTTAAAATCACATCAAGACGATCTCCTGGAACGATGATGAGGTCACCATCTTGAAAACGTCCAAGAAGGTTTTCGACATTCATCGCGGCAATTTTACTTTGATGGACAATACGGTCAAGATCTTTTGACTCGCCTAAAAGCAGTTGGCAGCCAAGTTCATGCATCACTTCTCCGACACTAGGCATATCGAGTTCTGCTATCTCTGGAAGAAAAAAAGTAGGCATATCACTCTGATGATATCTCTCGAGGAGTTTCTCTTGAGTGTGAGCACTGAGTCGGTTGGTAAAGATGGCCGCATGATCGATATGTTCGTTTAACACCGTTGCACGTTCAATCTGTATCTCTTGTTTGATGTCAGAAAAGCTTTTATTTTTACCATTGATAACACTGATGTAAGGACTTCTCATGTTTTTTGCAATCGATAGGTTGATGTTAAATTCTAAGGATTTATTAAAAAGATCACGACTTAAACCTTCGATAAGAACAAAGTCATACTCTGATTCAAGCGCGCGGTATTTGGCGATAAGTGTCTCTATGAGAAAGTGATAGCGATTTTCTGAAAGGAGATCTTCTGCCTCTTCAATCTCAAAACCATAAGCATCTTCATGGTTCTGATCCAAATTAAAATGTTTTATCATAAAATTGATGTCACTATCGTCTCTACTCTCAACAATAGGACGAAAAAATGCGACACGTTCGATACGACTTTTAAGTAACTGCATCATACCCATAGCGACGATTAGTGAGCCGGCCTTGGGCTCTAGTGATGCGATGAAAAGACTTTTTACTGCCACATAAGCTCCTTAAATATAGTGATAGCATCATAACTAAATTGTATTACATGTAAGAGACATAGAAGATTAAATTTTTATCAATAAATAGATGATATTTTATCTCTTTATCTCTTTTTGCTATAATCGCAGAAATATTACATGTAAAGAGTCACACCTATGGTACAAACAATTAACCTTACTATGCGATTTGGTAGTCGCGTCCTTTTTGATAATATCAATCTTAAACTTGACCGTCATAAACGTTACGGCCTTATTGGAGCTAACGGAGCGGGAAAAACAACTTTCTTAAAAATTCTAAGCGGACAGATTGAAGAATTTGAAGGCGAAGTCGCTATTGAAAACGGCCTAAAAGTTGGTGTCTTAGGGCAAAATCAGTTTGCTTTTGAAGACTATACCATCATGGACGCCGTACTTTATGGGAATAAACGTCTTTTTGATGCGATTAAAGAGAAAGAAGAGCTTTATGTGAGTGGTGATTTTGAAGATGATGCCACCAATGAGCGTCTCGCCGAACTTGAAGTGATCTGTGTTGAAGAAGATCCCACTTATGAGTACGATGTCAATATCGCGAAGATCTTGGAAAATGTCGGAATTCCGGCTGAAGAGCATGATAACCTCATGTCAACACTGAAAACTTCGGATAAATTCAAAGTTTTACTCGCACAAGTACTCTATCCAAAACCTGATGTTCTTTTCCTCGATGAGCCGACGAATAACCTCGATATCGAATCGATCGGTTGGTTAGAAAATGAGCTACAGCGTCATGAGGGTACAATGGTTGTCATCTCTCACGATAGACACTTTTTAAATGCAGTTGTGACCAATATCTTAGATGTGGATTATCAGAAAATTCGTACCTTTACGGGAACCTATGATGACTGGTATATTGCAGCGAATGTTATTGCCAAACAGCAAGAGATGGATAATGCTAAAAAGATAAAAGAGAAAGAAGAGCTTGAAGCCTTTGTACGCCGTTTCTCTGCTAATGCTTCTAAAGCAAAACAGGCAACATCGCGTCAGAAACAGCTTGATAAGCTTGAGATTGAAGATATTAAACCCTCAAGTCGTCGTGATCCAAGTATTGTTTTTAAAGCCAAACGTAAAATGGGCGGGGAAGCACTGGAAGTGAACAATGTCTCGCACTCCTATGATGATCTTGAGGTACTAAAAAATGTTGATCTGAGAATTGAACCCGATGAAAAAATTGCGATACTCGGTCCCAATGGTGTGGGTAAAACAACCCTGCTTAAAATCATCATGGAAGAGTTGAAGCCAAGTGAAGGTGAGGTCAAATGGGGAGCAACTATTGAAAATAGCTACTTTCCACAAGATACTACGGAGCAGATAAGTGGCGACGGTACCTTATATGACTGGTTACGTGCCTTTGATCCTAAGCGTGATATTGCGGAGATTCGTAACTGTTTGGGGCGTATGCTTTTTAGTGGAGAGCAGCAAGAGAAAAGCGTTGTGAGTATCTCAGGAGGTGAAAAACACCGAATGATGCTCTCAAAGATGATGCTTGAAGAGGGGAATTTCTTAGTCCTCGATGAACCTACCAATCACCTTGACCTTGAAGCCATTGTCGCTTTGGGTGAGGGTCTGTATAACTTTACGGGTAATGTGATCTGTGTCTCTCATGACCGTGAGTTACTCGATGCTTTTGCATCACGTGTGATTGAACTCCATCCTGATGGAACCTATACGGACTTTAAAGGGACGTATGAGCAGTTTGCAGAGGCGAAAGCTAATGGAACACTTTAGAGATATTATTGGGCTAGGTGTTGCGGGAAATTTCGCGCTTCACTTAGAACAAGCCGGCGAACTTGAAGATTTTAAAGATGTGAAGACCGAGGATGAAAATGGACCTAAGGGACTTTTCCCTTTTTATCTTCCAGGATTTGACAATCAATTAGGTGTCTTTCCGATATCGAGTGATACGCTGATTCTTCCAGAAGATGATGTTAATGTTCAAGTCGAACCTGAAGTGGGACTCTTATGTGATTTAGAATATCGTGATGGCAAGCTATCTAAGATTACACCAACGCATTTTGGTGCCTACAATGATGCTTCTATTCGAAAAGAGGGCGCAAAAAAGATCTCTGAAAAGAAGAATTGGGGTGCGTGTTCCAAAGGTTTTAGTGACATACTGATCCCTATTGATCGATTTGAGAGTGGTGGTGTGATGGATCAGTGGCATATCGCTTCCTTTTTAAAGCGTGATGGGAATGTTTTTCGCTGTGGTGAAGATGTTGAACTGACAGGTTATAGCTACTTTTATGAGAAGCTTATCACATGGATGGAAAATCAGATTAACACTCAAGAAGACTTTGGACCCTTAGAACCTATTTCGGAATATCTTCTTACATGTAAGAATCCTAAACAGGCGGTTATCAGTATCGGAGCGACACGTTATAGCCGTATGGGTGAAAAGAGTTTTATTCAAGATGGTGATGAAATTATCGTTGTCTTGTATGATGATCGTATCTGCTGTCCTAATGTCGTGCTGCAACGTGTTTTGAAAGATGATCTTGAAGGCGAGGGAATCTCCCTACTTCGTCAAGCTGTTAAAGATGCTTAACGGGAGTTTAAATGAGCCGCGGTAAAAAACTAGACCTTAATATCGGTGCAGATTTTGGTTCGGATTGGAATGAAGTCAAAACCGCTCAGCTAAAGATAAAAGTCGAGATCACAGAACCTTCTAAGCATCAACTCTATTTTAAAAAAGAGAAGCGTCGCGGTAAGGTAGTCACCTTAGTGGGACCTTTACATGTAAAGAGAGCCGATGCGGAAGCACTGTTAAAAAAATTCAAGAAAAAATTGGGTACGGGCGGTAGTTTTAAAGAGGAGTTTATGGAGTTTCAGGGTGATATCCAGCCTAGAGTTCGTGAACTATTTGAAGCTGAGGGTTACCGTTTTAAACGCTAAGGAATCAAAATTAAATAAAACATAAATCTTAGCGTACTCTTTTAGCCCTAGTCAAACGATTTTAATCGTCGCGTAGCTAAGGCTATGCTCCTCATAAAATAGTGTGACTAGAACTAAAATAGCAATCCCTAAGATTTACATTTTATTCAATTCTGATTCCTAAAGCACACTACTTATAAAACGATTTCTTCCCTCTTCTTTGGCTTGATAAAGGTTTTTATCGGCTTCGCTGAGTAGTTTTTCATTGTCTAAATCCATACTCGCTTCTACAATGACCAGACCGATAGAGATGGAGAGATAGTTACTGACTGTACTTCCAGCATGAGGAATCTCGCACTCTTGTATGGATCTATTAATCTGATCTGCTAGTAAAGAAGCACTGCTTTTATCGTCCTCTGTGAGTAAAACTCCAAACTCTTCACCCCCGAGTCTAAAGACATAATCACTAGGACGTTTGAGCAAAGATTTGAGCGTTTTAGCGACGGTTTTTAATGCTTGGTCTCCTTCTAAATGCCCATAGGTGTCATTATATTGTTTAAAAAAGTCGATATCAAGCATCATAAAACTTAAGGTACTCTTTGAACGTTTTGCCCGTCTGAGTTCACGTTCGTAGACGAGATTGAAATAACGTCGATTAAATAGACGTGTCAGCGCATCGGTATAAGAGGCATTTTCTAGCTTTTTATTACTGATTTGGAGTTCTTGAGTGGTCTGTTTGAGTCTGTTTTGTGTGCGATTAATACTCTTAAAAATAATAAAACTTAAAACCATGACGATGATAATGACGAGAACTAAAAATATGCTCATTCGAAAAAGGGTGTTATTATAGTTGTTGAGAAGTTCATGACGTTGAAACTGTGCGACTTCATTTTCATATTGGATAAGTTTTGTCAGGGCATTTTCAAGACGTTTAATATCTTCAACACGATGCATAGCGCCTATTTTTTTTGCATCACATCCTTGAAAACAGGATTCTATCATTGCAAGTAAATTATTCTCATTTTGAATGATAAGGGTAGTGGTATACTCAATAAAAGGGAGCTCTTTCTCTTCTTTATAACTTTTAACATAGGCATTCCACAGGGTATTGATCTGTACTAATGGCTTACTCAGCGTATGTGAAAATAGGGTGTTTTTTTCAGCGAGATAGATCGTGTCTTTGATATCGTGATTGTAGACATTGATAATCTTATTGAGGGTAGTAATAGGCACTAAAGAGCCAAAATAGAGGGCATCAAGATTTTTTTTCATGGTCGTAATATTATTATAGCCCACCGTAGCAATACCGATAAGACTGCTTAAAATAAATATACTTAGAATATAGAGTTTAGCTTTGAGCGAAAATCTATGAATAAACGACATCAAACCTCTTTTTGTTAAGTTACGTGTAGTTAGCAAGTTTTATGCCATATTACTAAGGGTATAATTTTAAAAAAGTTGGAGAGTATGATGGCAAAACGTGTATTTAAAGATGAAAGCATAAAAACTATTGTCCATAACATTGCTGAAGATTTTCGTTTTTCGGGTGAGGCTGATGGCTATGCACTGCTTTTTTATCGTGCAGATACTGAAGGTATGGTCAAAGGTAAAGATATTGACGAGATGCTTGAATACGTGACAACAGGTCTAATAGAACTTAAAAATAATATTTCGTGGCGTCAAGAGTTTTTGAGTGAAAATGCAGGTTTTGATGAGATGAAAATGTTAAATAATCTTAAAACGATTGAAGAAGAGTATATTACGCTTAAAACGTTTTTAGAGAAGTAAGAGATAGAGAAATCCCCAGAGTAAAAAAGCGATAAGGGCAATAAGCCCAAATACAAGTGCTATTCTCAAAATAAGTGAGAATAAAAAAATAACCACTTTTTTTTTGATCATTTTTTCGGTTTATAAGCTTCAATAGGAAGTTTTTGCCCCATAGCATAGAGCATCCCACCACGAATATTGATCACTTTATAGCCCAGTTCTTTATCTAAAAAACTTGCAACCGTCATGGTACGACTTCCGCTGCGACAGATAAGTGCAAACTCCTCTTTTGGCTTAATGTGACGACTAAGTTCATTCATAAATGCTTTAATATCATACTGTCCACGCTCATCAAAAAACATAATAGGTATCGCACCTTTAAGCAGACCTGTCTCACGCCATTCACCAGGAGTACGAATATCGATAATCTTTATTTTAGAATCAATGAGTTTTTGAGACGCAAACTCTTGTTTAACTTCGGCAAAAAGAGACAATGTTGCGAGTGTCAATAAGAGAAATAACTTTTTCATAATTAACCTTATAAGTATTTTTGGTATTATATACAAAAAAAAGAGAGACTATGGCATCAAAAGTTGATAATGCAAAACGCTTAAGATACATTCGTGTTTTGGAGCGTTTTTCTCATAGCATTGTGAACTATCTTTTTAAGTCCGATACGATTAGTAAAGAGACTTACGATAAAAAAATCATGAATAATTTACGTTATTTTGAGCGTACCGAGAGTGTCGCCTTATATAAAGGTGAATACAGTGACCTAGAAAAACTCATAAAGCAGATGATCACTTTTAAAGAGAGTGACAAAGAGATCGAGGCGATTAAAGAAGAGATTCTCTATCAATCCAATCAAATAGAAAAAAGTATCAATAGAAAACGCTATAAAAAAGATAAACATACGAGTGAAAAGTACAGAGATTGGGAGTAAGAGAGTAGTTGGTAGGTAGGAACTCTCTTACTGATAAAATCATCACATAAAAATATGTTTTTTTAGTGTAGAGTGCATAAGAAGTTTAAAATGCTCTCAAAACGCACGGTTAAGTGCGCTAAAAAGTGCTTTAATGGATGCTATAGCAATATCGGTATCGCGTCCTACACCAAAGAAGATATCATGCTCCTCTGTTTCAATGGCGATGTAAGCGACGGCCTTAGCTGATGATTTTTCACCACAAGAGTGTTCACTATACGATTGTAAGGTGAATTGATGTGGATAATCATTCAACAGAGATTTACGACAGGCGTCAATTGGACCATTACCTTGACCCTCAACACGAATCTCTTTTCCATTAAAGTTGTAGGTGAGGATGACATTCATCGTTTTATCTTTAGTTGTTGTAGAATTAATCGCTAAATCTACAAAACTGATGTGCTCTTTTTGCTCAAAATAGGTAGCTTGAAAAATCTTTAAAATCTCATCAGCATCAAGTTCGCGACCTTCTTTATCCGTAACTGCTTGAACGATACGTCCAATTTCAGGATGCATCTTTTTTGGTAACTGAAAACCAAATTTATCTTCTAAAATGTAAGCGACTCCACCTTTGCCTGATTGGGAGTTAATACGGATAATACTCTCATACGAACGTCCAACGTCATCAGGGTCAATTGGTAAGTAAGGGACTTCCCAAAAAGCATCTTCTTTACTACGTTGGTAGGCCATACCTTTATTGATGGCATCTTGGTGTGAGCCTGAAAATGCAGTATAAACCAACTCACCTACATAAGGGTGACGTACATGTGTGTCAATATCTGTGCAGCGCTCAACCACGTCTAAGACGGTATTGATATTGCTAAAGTCAAGCTTAGGGTCCACGCCTTGTGTGTATAGGTTTAGTGCCAAGGTGATGATATCCACATTACCTGTGCGCTCTCCATTACTTAAAAGTGTCCCCTCAACGCGATCAGCGCCTGCAAGTAAGGCAAGCTCTGTCGCAGCTACAGAGGTACCACGATCATTATGCGTATGGGTTGAGATCAAAACATGCTCACGGTTATCTAAATGACGACTCATCCACTCGATCTGATCAGCGTAGATATTAGGTGTCGCCATCTCTACCGTTGCGGGTAAGTTAATAACAACGTTACGCTCAGCTGAGATACCCCAAGATGCTGTTACCGCGTTACAAATTTCAGCTGAAAACTCAAGCTCCGTTCCGGTAAAACTCTCTGGTGAGTACTCTAAAGAGATATTTCCACTATGATTTTTCTCATACTTTTTGACCAATTCAACACCCTCAAGTGCCAAGTCAATAATCTCTTGTTTCTCTTTTTTAAAGACAATTTTACGTTGGGCTATCGATGTTGAGTTGTAAAGATGCACAATGGCATTTTTAACGCCCTTTAAGGCTTCAAAACTCTTAGCGATCAAGTGCTCACGTGCTTGAACCAAAACTTGAACGGTCACATCATCAGGAATTAAATCTCGTTCAACTAAGGTGCGTAAAAAATCAAATTCTACTTTTGAGGCTGAAGGAAATCCTACTTCAATGACCTTAAATCCAAGTTGTAGCAAGAGGTTGAAAAGTTCAAGTTTTTGATCCAAGTTCATCGGTGTTACTAAAGCTTGATTGCCATCACGAAGATCGACACTACACCAGATCGGTGCTTTAGTTATTGTATTATTTGGCCACGCTCTGTTTGGCAAATCGATGGGTTGGTAAGGGCGGTACTTGCCCGAGCTCATGTTTTTCATGAGGTATCCTTTAAAATAAAACTTGAACAGCTGCTCTTGCTACAGGACAAACTGTTGGCGCAATTATAGCAAAATGAGAAGTGAAGAAAAGAGTTTACATGTAAGTATATGTAAATTGTAGGTTTAATTTTAGATAAAATACGCTCAATTAATTAAAAAAGAGAAATAGTATGGAAGCATTTTTACAAGAAGCCAAAGCTGCAAGTCGTGTCTTATTAGCACTTAGTGGTGCGGATAAAAACCGTATTTTACGTGAGATGGCGGAAGCTTTGCGTGCCAATACGATGAATATTATCGAAGCTAATGCCCTCGATATAGCTGATGGCGAGAAAAACAATCTCTCTAGCGCACTCAAAGAGCGTCTCTTACTTGATGAGAGACGTATTGAAGCGATGGCAGTTGCTGTTGAAGAAATCGCAGCACTCAAAGAGCCTGTTGGTCGTGTGCTTGATGGCTGGATTACAGAGGAGGGTTTGAAGATTGAAAAAGTCTCTATCCCTATCGGTGTTATCGGGATCATTTATGAATCACGTCCCAATGTCACTTCCGATACGGCGGCTTTGAGTTTTAAAAGCTCCAATGTCTGTGTGCTTAAAGGGGGAAAAGAGGCGCAGCACTCCAATGAAGCGATTGCTTTAGCGTTACGAGGTGTATTAAAGACAAATGGATTGCCTCAAGCACTGATCTCACTGATTCCAGATGCCTCACGCGAGGGTGTAGCTAAGCTTATTAAGATGGATAAGTATGTTGATCTTATTGTACCACGCGGTGGTGAGGGACTCATTCGCTATGTGAGTGATAATGCAACGGTTCCTGTCGTTAAGCATGATAAAGGGCAGTGTCATACTTACATTGATAAAGATGCCAACTTAGACAATGCCATTGCCATTGCTATCAATGCCAAAGTACAACGCCCAGGTGTCTGTAATGCGATGGAGACCTTATTGGTTGACAAAGCGATTGCACAAACAGCACTTCCCCAACTTAAAGTTGCTTTTGATGAGGCACATACCCAATTAAAAGGGTGTGAGAGGACTCAAGATATTATTGAGGTCGAAGATGCGGGAGATGAAGATTATCATACTGAATACTTAGCTAATATCTTAAATATTCGTGTGGTTGATGGCGTTGAAGGTGCGATTGATCATATTCTTGAGTTTGGTTCAGGACACTCAGAAGCGATCATTACTGAAAGTATTAGCTCTGCTGAACATTTCTTAAATGCAATTGATGCGGCGGCGGTTTATGTTAATGCTTCGACACGTTTTACAGATGGAGGCGCTTTTGGCTTTGGGGCAGAAGTGGGAATCAGTACCAATAAGCTACATGCTCGTGGACCGATGGGAATCGAAGGTCTCACTACCTATAAATTTAAAATCTACGGTAGTGGACAGATTCGTTAATGAATCAAAATTAAAAGCTATTTTTTAGCTTTTTTCTTTTTATCGGCTTTTTTCTCAACTTTTTTCTCAACTTTTTTCTCAACTTTTTCTAATGCCGCTTTTTTAAGCGCTTTTTTCTTATCGTCTTTTGCCACGTAGAGTCCTTTTGAAAGTAAGATACTTCTAGTATAACCTTATTCAAGAGTAAAATGAGATAAATTAGGGGAAATAGAGGAAGAAAAGATCTTACATGTAACCAAATTGTTACATGTAAGCAGTGATTAACACTGGTATGTAGTTTTGAACTCGTAAGCTGTAGGACGACCTTCATCAGGGAATACGTCACGCTCAAATCTATACTCTTGATAAGAGTCAATAAATTCTTGAGTAAATACTGGTTTTAAGAAATCATTATCACCAATTAAACCTTCTAATGCTTCACGTAGTGTATGTGGCATTTGTGGGATTTTTTTCTCACGAATCTCATCAAGAGAAAGTTCAAAGAGATCTTCATCCATTGGACCAACAGGAGTGGTTCCCTCTTTGATTCCATCAAGGCCCGCCATCATCATGACTGCAAAAGCAAGGTAAGGACAAGCAGTAGAATCTGGAAAACGCATTTCAATACGTGTTGCTTTTTCACCTGCACCGTATGGAATACGACATGCAGCTGAACGGTTTTGTGAAGAGTATGTTAAGATACTTGGAGCCTCAAAACCTGGTAACAGACGCTTGTATGAGTTTGTTGATGGATTCGTAAATGCAGAAACTGCAAATGCGTGTTTGAAAATACCACCAGCATAGTTGATTGCCATTTGACTTAAGTTCGCATACTCACCTGGAGCATAGAAAAGGTTTTTACCCTCTTTCCAAAGTGATTGGTGAACGTGCATACCATTACCATTATCACCGTAAAGTGGTTTAGGCATAAATGTTGCCGTTTTACCGTTAAGGTGCGCAATCATTTTTACAACATATTTGTATTTTTGAACATTATCAGCGGCGCCAATGATATCAGAGAAAACGATACCAAGTTCGTGTTGACCTTGTGCCACTTCGTGGTGACCCAGAACAACTTCAAGACCAACTTGCTCAAGAACTTGCATCATCTCAGCACGAATATCGACAGCACTATCCGTTGGTTGAACCGGGAAGTAACCGCCTTTAGTTCCGGGACGGTGTCCTGTGTTGTACATATCTTCATAAGTTGTGTTTGAGTTCCACTCACCCTCTTCAGTATCTACCTTGTAACCTGCTTCATTGATGCTATCAACAAATTGTACGTTATCAAACATGAAGAACTCATTTTCAGGACCAAAGTAGGCCGCATCAGCAATACCGATATCTTCAGCATGTTTAAGTGCTTTTTTAGCGATTGAACGTGGACATCTTTCGTACGTTTGATTTTTATAGATATCAAAAACATCACAAAATACGATGATGGTTGGATCGGCAGTAAATGGATCTAAAAATGCAGTGTCAATATCAACTTTTAGTAACATATCTGACTTGTTAATTGGTTGCCATGCTTCAATAGATGAACCATCAAATGGTAAACCATTCTCAAGCTGCTCTGCACTCACAGCACTCATACGGTAACTAATATGGTGCCATGCACCTTTAATGTCAGTAAATCTGAAGTCTACAAACTGAACTTCATTCTCTTCACAATATTTAAAAAACTCTTCTGTAGAATTTACAAATTTTCCCATTAACAACTCCTAAGGATTAAGATTGAAAAAATTATAACCTAAAGGAGGATAGAGTTAGGTTGAAAAATTGTTTAAAAATTAACCATTTGTCGTTTTCGGCTTCTATAGATAGCACACTGGGTGTATCCAAGGGATTTAGCAAAGGCTTCTGCTTCAGAGCGAAAAAGTCCTACTTGATCTGGAGAATGGGCATCTGAGCTGAAGGTAATAGGAATATCTAAACGAAAGGCGAGTTCTAAAAGTTCTTGTGAAGGGTAGGCCTCTGCAATGGGTTTACGATAACCCGCAACATTGATTTCAAGAACCATATCAGAGTCTTTAATAGCCTGAAGTGCAGCTAAAGCAATCTCTGTAACCGGTCTGTTAGGAAGAAATTTAAAGACCTTAATAAGATCAAGATGACCTACGATATCGAACTGCTTACTCTTAGCCATCGCTTCAATAAGCTTAAAGTACTCTTGCCAGATGTGATCGATATCCTTATGCTCATAACGCCCAATAAACTCTGGATTGTCAAATCCCCAATCGCCTAAAAAGTGAACCGAACCTATTAGATAATCAACATCAGCATTTAAGATGCGATCATCCATATGACCGGGCAGATAATCAACCTCATAGGCAAAAAGAACCTCGATCTGATCGGCATATTTATGCTTTACATGGTAGACACTCTCTTTATATATGCGCATCTGCTCAAAGCTCATACGATATTTTGGATCAAAATCCATGGGGGCATGATCTGAAAAACCAAAGACGTCAATTTTCTGTTCTATCGCTTTTAAAACGTACTCTTCAACGGATCCCGTGGCATGGTTACAGAGTGTTGTGTGGTTATGAAGATCAATGCGCATCTAAATTCTCCGAAATTTTTATTAATATATAGCGATATTATAGTACAATCAGAGAATTGTATAATATTATTAAAGTTATCAGGAGTGCTTACTATGACCCAAGAAGAGTTAGATGCGATGATGAGCGGGGATTTAGATCTTGGAGAGCTTGAAGATGAAGTTGCGGCTGAAGATGAAGTAGAAGATCTTGTCGAAGAGCGTGCAGAACCTGTTGAAGAGGAAGAGGTAGCTAGTAGCGCTTACAAGGCTTCTGCAAATCACCACTATCCTCCTCCTGCAAATGATGATCATAAAGTTGTGCATCAACTCGATGATGTCACTAAAGAGAGTGAAGAGAAAGCGACGGAGATTTTTGATATTATCGAAGGTATCAGTACGGATGTTATGGATTCTGAAGCGAAGGCTCAAGACAATATTGATGTTTTGACATCAAATATTGAACTCTTTACAACCTTATGTGAAAAATTTCCTGGTGTTGAAGTGTTTAAAACGCAGTTAGAAAAAAATGAAAATGCATTAAATGGTGCCAATGAACTTTTAGAAACACTTCAAAATAGTGGCGACAGTATTATGAATGTTATGGATATCATGCAGTATCAAGATATCCACCGACAAAAAATTGAACGCGTTATTAATGTCATGCGCGCACTTTCAGGTTATATGAATGCACTCTTTGAAGGTCGTATAGAAGATGATAAGCGTGTCTCTTCAGCGACACACTTACCTGGTGATGACTCGACTGAAGATGTTGTGAGTTCTGATGACATTGAAGCACTTTTAGCCTCTTTTGGCCAAAAATAGTACGATTTGGAGTATCTTTACATGTAAGGGAAGAAGCACTTTGCATGTAGAAGATATTGTCTTAGAACTTAAGCGATAAGTTCGCGTAGAAATAACGCCCTGGTTCATTCATTAAAATGACTTCACCACTGGTATCGCTGGTGATAAGGATGAGATCTTTATAGGTATTTGAAACCGCATAAGTTTC
>JAYEGP010000132.1:0-3293 GCA_034659135.1 Campylobacterota bacterium | reverse complement strand
TTCCATCGAATTCGATGGAATTGAAAATCAAGCAGGAGTTGTAAGCCTCCCCCGTCATCACGAGCAAACCCACCCCCGTCATCACAAGCGAATCTTCCCCCATCATTGCGAGCGAAGCGCGGCAATCCACAAACCCCACCTTCCTACCTGTAATAAACAAGTAATCATACTCATGAATCAAAGTTTTTTCATAGTTTACAAAGGATACAATCGCGTTATTCTAAAGTTTATATCTGAGGTTTTTTATTGAAATATATGTTTAATTATATTACTGTCATTTTATGTTATGTAAAAAGCGAAAAACAGTGAATATTACCAACCTCGCTGCATATACCAACACTAACTACAATCCCGGTTCAACATTAAAACGTACGCTTTGGTATTTTACTAACATGCTTTGTTTTAAAACCATGCTTCCCTTGCCATTCAGTATGAAAGTAACAACCTTGAAAATCTTAGCAACAGGAACAGCAATTCCCCTCGTCATTGCGAGCGAAGCGCGGCAATCTAGTGTTGCACCCCAAGAGTACTTCCTCGTTCCTGACTGCGCTGTAGATTGCGCTTCGCTCCTCGCAATGACAGATATTTTAAGGCAGGAGTGTAAAATTTGAAATCAATAATTTCTACACAAATTGAAAGTAAAATATTTGCTATCCGTAATATGCAAGTCATGATAGATCGTGATCTTGCAGAGCTTTATGGTGTGGAGCCTAAAAGACTTAATGAACAAGTAAAAAGAAATATTCAAAGATTTCCAGATCATTTTAGATTTGAACTTACTGAAGATGAAAAAAATGAACTGGTCGCAAATTGCGACCGGTTCAAGATGTTGAAACACTCAACATCTTTACCTTATGCTTTTACTGAGCAAGGGGTGTCTATGTTGAGTGCTGTTTTACGAAGTCCTATCGCCATTGAAGTCAGTATAAAAATTATGGATTCTTTTGTCAACATGAGGAAGTTTTTAGGATCTAACAGTTTAATACATGAAAAATTTGAAAGAATTGAACAAAAATTGTCTATTCACCATGAACAGATCAATAAAATTTTTGAAGCTATAGAAAGTAAAGATGTAAAACCCAAACAAGGCATATTCTACAACGGGCAAATATTTGATGCCTATGTTTTTATTTCAGATCTCATCAAAAAAGCAGAAAAATCAATTATATTAATAGATAACTACATTGATGAATCAACACTGCTCCACCTCAGTTCAAAAGTAAATAAAGACGTAAAAATAACCATTTTGACAAAAACAGTTACAAAAGCCATAAAATTAGATATTGAAAAAAACAATGCTCAATATCCAAACATAGAAGTAAAAGCGTTCAAAGACTCTCATGATAGATTCATCATCATTGATGAAGAAATTTATCACATAGGTGCATCTCTAAAAGACTTAGGCAAAAAATGGTTTGCGTTTTCTTTGTTGGAAAGCAGCTCATTGGGATTGATGAGTAAAATTGAAACTATGATCTCAAGCAAAGGTGAGAAATGAAAATGGTCATCACAAGCGAATCTTCCCCCGTCATTGCGAGCGAAGCGCGGCAATCCACAGCCCATCTCTTTACATGTAACTCCTATGTAATCAAAAGCGTTAATTAAAATTATTTGATAGCTTATTTAAGATATAATCTAGATATTTTTTAATATATTTAAATTTTAACATGTATCAAGTAGATTGCCGCGTCGCTTCGCTCCTCGCAATGACAGAGAAAGCTTCGATCGCAACGAAAATATATTTTGAACGGAACATCACAAATAGGCTATAGAAATAAATACTCAAATTATCAATAAACTTATTTTAAAAGAGAATCTAAATAAAGGTAACAGAAATGTAGAGTTTTTTGTTTTTGATATTTATATTGCTATGTTGAAAATAAAAAGAGTTGCCAATGAATTTAATATTGTAAGAGATTGCACTATTCACTACTTAACAAATCAAAGATAAAAGAAGAACTGGCAGTCTTAAGAGAAGAGTATAAAAATCTTTTTTTATACCTTTTAGCTACACTTACTGGAACAGTAACAAGTTTTTATCAAGTTGTAACTGAAAAAGTAGAACTGTCTATATTAATAATTTCAGGTATCGGTTTTATGGTTTCTGTTTTTTTAATGATTTTACTAAAAAAAGTCAGAGCTAAAATGGATAAAGATTTAAATGAATTAGGAGACTTAAAATGATGTTAGCAATAATAATAATAGGAAGTATCATGATAGCAGGTGTGGTAGTCTACTCAGCAAAAGAGATGGTTAGCGTATAAATATAAAAACTATAAAATCATCAATCTTGACCTATTCACCTATGCAGGTAACCTTAAAAACCTTGCATCTTATACGAAACTTTCCCCGTCATTGCGAGCAAAGCGCGGCAATCCACAGCCCATCTCTTTACATGTAAGAGTTTATATTCGAAAAATGTAAAAAAATATTGATACAGATATGATAAAATGACACTAAGGAGTTGAAATGTTAGCAATTGAGATAGATAACAAAGAGTTAGAGCAGACCCTATTTTCTAAGTTTCATACACCACAAAAGATTAAAGAGTATTTCTATAGACTTGTTGTGAATGATTTAGAGAGTCAAAAGTCATTTAAAGAAAATGAAGCATTTGAAATACTTTCATCTATTAAAATAGGTTTAGATGATGTAAAAAAAGGTAAGATCCATCCCATAGGTGAACTATGGGATAAAATTGATGATTGAGTTTTCTGATAATTTTTTAGCAGAGACAAAAAAACTTTTTAAGAAATACAGGTCTATAAAACAAGACTTAAAAAAAGCCATCAACGAAATAGAAGTTGATAAAAACATAGGTACACCTCTTGGAAATAATCTTTATAAAAAAAGAGTTCCAAACTCTTCTATTCCTACTGGAAAGAGTGGAGGATTTAGAATTATCATCTATCAGCAGGTCAAAGATAAGATAGTCCTTATATCAATATATTCTAAAACACAAAAAGAGACTTTAAGTAACATAGAGTTAAAGCAGATCATTCATGAGTATTTTAAGGATTAATTGAAGAGTTTAGTGATATATACAGCAGAATCCAGAGACTAACACTCTCCCCGTCATTGCGAGCGAAGCGCGGCAATCCACAACCCATCTCTTTACATGTAAGAGTTTATATTTGATACCTCGTATAGAAAACCTGACTCCTCTGTGACTATTGTGATAAGGGTTGAATAGAGCGAATAAGTGCTGAAAATGGAGGTTTACGCAGAATATGTTAAGCAGCAACTTCAGATAAAGAATATACTTTAGCATGTTTCTTTGCAGTAGCGATATC
>JAYEGP010000131.1:0-3351 GCA_034659135.1 Campylobacterota bacterium | reverse complement strand
CAAACTCCCATTTATCTTCTGAACCTTTAAGTCCAGGAAATGCTTTATTAATGGCACTCAAAGCATCAGCAGAAACGTGATGATTATAATCATCTTGCATAAATGCTTTACCAAAATAGACCGGATTCGTAATACTAATCTGATTTCTTTCATCATCGACCAAAAGACGCAGTACCGCAGCAAAACCACGATTCTCTTTTGCTGCTTCAGCTTTTAATCCCGCGTTGGTAAAAACAACTGTTTGGCCTTTCTTAAAAGACTTGTACGTTGCTAAAACTTCAAAACCTGCACTTGTTAATGCAGCTGATGCAGCTTCTGTATCCATGTGAGCTCCAAGCAGATACGTTGAAACTTCACCCGTTGGCTCACTTGACTCCGTTGCAGCTACTGCTGATTTAGAACTACAGCCAGAAAATGACAAAAACAGTGTCGCGACTACCAGTGTTAATATTTTTTTCATAATGATTTTGCTCCAAGACCTTCCATAATTGATACAATCTCTTTGTCAAGTACATTGATAGAATCTACCATTTTTTTATCTTTAATACCTGCAACTGCGGTCCAGTTTGCAAGCTTAGGCATTCCTACTATCAACTTATTACTGTCTTTTTCAATGTACATATACATTGAACATGGAGCAAATGCACCTGCATCTGGACGACCTTGATTAAAGACACCTTCAGAGAATTTAAAGTGACAGAGAGAGTAAACCCAATACGCATCATAACGATCAAAATCTGCTTCCATATCGTCATAAGCCTCTTTAAAGTTTTTATATCCAGCAATAATATATTTTTGCTCTTCAAACGCCTCTTCAAAACCTTCTTGAAACTCATCAATAAAATCATCAAGATCTTCGCCGCGCTCAAAAGGAATTTCAAACGTCATCATTGGTTGATCAGGTAATTTATCGTAACTTGTAAATTGAACTTTTCCGCCAATTTCATCGTGAACCAGTTTATCTAAAGACTCAAATTGAGCTTTAAATGCTTTACGCACCTCTTTATCTTCTACGCCAACAATATCCATCATGGTGCATGGGGTCACATGACCCACATAGGTCTCTTTTTCATTCTTCTCTTTATAGATATGTAAGTTAAAAGGGGCAAACCCACCAATAGAAGGCTCTTTTAATAACAACTCACGAAGCGCTTCATCATTAGCAATAGAGAAGAATCCTAGATTATCAAGACGTGTTTTTCCATACTTCTCTTTATACCCATCATTAATGCGCGCATGTGGATCAGAAAGAATAAAACCGATTGCCTCAGTTTTCTCATTGATCATCGTGTTATATTTCTCTTCAACATCATCAGTTGTGACATTAAAACGAATACCTTCTGCACCGATTGCCATTGTTGCTGCAAGACTAATCGCCGCAACTCCTGTTAAAAATTTATTGAACATGAATCTCCTTTGTTGTATTAAGTTAAAATATCACACCCTTACATGTAACAACTTAATTAGTTAGCAATTATTCTAGCATAACTAGTTTTTATAATTACTTGTAATTCTTGAAGCCAAGAACACAATGTGAAGTAGTGTTAAAATACTTCTCATTCTAGTCTCTATTATAAATTTTATTTTTGAAATAGGGGCATCGCCCAAAGGCGATGGGAATGAAATGTAAACAACTAGAAGTTATAGTTTAGTTGGAAACTTAAGCTTGTTTGACTGTGGGTCGTTTCAATTACTGTTGGATTCATTGGGCCAAAGCCTGCGAAACCAGCAGTTGTAAATGCCTCTTTAACTTCTGGTGCATAAGCATATGCTAAGTCAATTGAAGTCTGCTTAGAAAAATTATAACTACCTCCTAATGTGAAGTGCGACTCAACAATAGCAGGGAAACCTAATAAATTGAACATATTAATAGCTGATCCTGTTGCATCGCCCATTGCAGTCGCTGCATCTTGCTCTTTTATTGGGCTTGTAGCATAGTTATAACCTAAACGTGCTGCCCATCCTGTTGCCGCATATTCATATCCAAGAGCAATGACACTTTGATCTTCCCATTCAAAGTCTTCATAACCTTTGGCAGAGCTCCATTTAATTTGCTTATAATCTAGAGCTACAGTGTTTCCAGAAAAGACATAAGATGCACCAATACCAATTTCAGCAGGTGTTGATAATTTATCACCTAAAGGTTGACCACCAAACATTCCAAAGTCAGTAAATGGCTTAGCTGCACCAGATAATTGACCTTTATATTCCATATCTATTTGTGATTTGTATACTGCACCGATTGTCAAATCAGCTATTTCATATGCTAATCCGATATTATAACCCATTTTAAGATCTTGAGATACTCCAGCACCATGACCAACATCAACAGATTCTGCTGGAGCCATACCGCCAGCAAAAGCGCTACTAGTATCTAATGTACCTGAATAATCCATATCAAGTGAACCATACTGTAAAATTGGAGTAAAACCGATACTAAACCCTGATACCGTATACGCTAATGGCACACCAAACTGCATCAACTGTAAGTTAGTTACCATATTAAAGTTCATGGCATCTTCGCGATAATCAACACCCATACCAGCAGTTCCCCACATCCCAATACCCCAATAAAAATTATCAGTAACTTTACTAGCAATTGAAACCTCAGGAATAACACTCATGTCCGCATCACTCTTCTCAGATGGACTCATGTAACCTGGCTGACCCATGCTGTTTTCAACATTAGGCATAAAAATGGTACCGCCAAAAGAAATTTCTGTATCTTCAACTTTAGTAATTAAAGCAGCATTTGCTAAACCTGATTCAGCACCATGAGCTACACCAATTGTTGCACCACCCATAGCGCGTGCTTTAGCTCCTAAACCTATTAAGTTAGATCCATTTGTGGCTAAAGCCGAAGTTGCGCTTAGCGCTAGTGCTGCAGAAACAGCTAGTTTGATTGAACGTATCATTTATTTCCTTTTATGTATGAATTCAACAGAGAGTTGTCTTCGATTAAGGGCATTGTATGGGCTATAACTTTGATTGAAACTTAATTAGAAAAATTAATAAAAAGATACATTTTATTATTTACATTAGAAATTTTTATATATAGTCTCAAAATAAGTATGAAATAATAATTTGCATAAAATATTAGTATAATACAATAGAAGTATAATCAATAATAATAATTCTTAGATAAAAATTTAATCACAATATAATCACAAATGATTATGTAGTGAGAGTATTTGTAACACATTAATGTGACATGCAATAGAATTTTATCACAAATGAGTATTTAAATGGGAGAACTCTAAACTAACGATGAGTTATAATATAACATAATATGATTTAGGGAATAAAAATTACAGATAATTAAAATGTAAGGATTGAAAACAAAGAAAAAAA
>JAYEGP010000130.1:0-3379 GCA_034659135.1 Campylobacterota bacterium | reverse complement strand
TGGCAACCACAAAGTTATAAGTAGGCGCGCCATCACTGCGTGCAATGATAAAGTCATCCATAATATCATCAACATTAAAATCGATAGTACCCTTAATGCCATCTTTAACCTGTATCGTACCACTTAACGGTGCTTTAATACGAATAACGGGAGCAACACCCTCAGGTGGCGTCCCTTTAAAATCACGATAGGTACCATCATAACGCGGTCGCTCTTTGCGCTCCGTCTGTGCTTCACGTAGAGCATCAAGCTCTTCACGACTCATATAGCACTTATAGGCCTTACCTTCGTCTAAGAGCTGATCAATATACTTCTTATAGACAGCGTCACGCTGAGACTGATAGGTAATCTCACCATCATGAGCCAAACCAATCCATTCAAAAGCTTTTATAATAGCTTTTGTTGCCTCTTCATTGTTTCGACTTCTATCAGTATCTTCGATACGTAAAACAAATTTTCCATCTTGATGCTTAGCCCAAAGATAAGAGAAAAGTGCCGTTCTTAAACCACCGATATGAAGATAGCCCGTAGGACTTGGTGCAAAACGTGTTACAGTCATAATAATTCCTAATTAATAAGTGGCGAATTTTACCCAATTTATAGTAAAAGTTAAACTCAAAATGGCAATCTACACGCGAATGCGCATTGAAGAAGTTTTAACACTGAAAAAGAAAATATTCTTACTAAGAGAGCTAATTTTAGTGTGTAAAAGAGCTTACATGTAAGCTTTTTTTAATTGCTATGTTAAAATTAGCTAGGATGTGGCATACTCAAAACTTTCATAAAATAGCGCCGTTGGAGTAGATAATGGAATTGAATGCCTTTAGCAATATTGATCAGTATATATTTGAATTTGATTTTGAAGATGGCACGCATAAAATAGTAGATATAGCACCTCTTGTGCAATCAAAAGTCTCTTTAGAAGATATTAAAAGTGCTCATATTGATAGTGAGTGGGGCTGCTTAGAGTTCAATGATGGAATGATAGATATTGATCCTAAGACGCTGTATTCATTTGTGTTGAAAGCATCTTAGAAATATCTTACATGTAAGCGTATAAAATTCGCTTTACATGTAAGGCTTGATCTGTTAATAGTACTGCGCGTCACACCACGCTTTGTCACTGGCACTGAATGACGGGTAGCCGAGGTTACACTGCTCTTCGGTGTAGCGCAAATTGCTAAGCGTACACGATTTTTTACCGTTAATCCAGAAGCCTTGGTCGGGGCCGATATTGATTAAACCGCTTGTTGAACTTCCCGGTACATAGTGGTACCAACTGCTGTTAAAGTAATAGACCTCACTCACACAAGCAGAGTTAAAGAAGGAGTTGAAATCACTCACAGCGATAGCACCGCTGGCACCTGCAAGTTGCCAACCTGATGTTATGTCGATGGAGATATCATCTTCGGAAGAAACAACTGTTGTTCCGCCTGTTGAGATTCCGCAGGCTGAGGAATTATTAATACAGTATTGTTTACCTGCAAGATATTGGACATCTAAATCGTTTTGCGTGTACGTCCCCGTACATCCATTTCCATCATATTGATGAACTTCTTCAATTTCAGAGGAATTGATTGCTCGTGAATATATTCTAATGTCATCCATTAAACCGTGAAAATAATATTGGTCAGCGGTAGAGTCCTTACCAATAAATAAATCAGATGATGTTGTTGAATTTGGTGTAGGTAATATTCCTTGGTCTTCCAAGTTACCATCAATATAAACTTTGGCTGTTTGAGTTTCATAATCATATGTCAATAATATGTGGTGCCACTGATTGAGTTCAATATGTCCTTCTGAATTGATATCTGGATCCCCACCAGCAGAAACTTTATAAATAACATCTGCTACTGTTGAACCTCGTTCTCCACCAACAGACAAGCCCCAACCATTACTAAAACCGCTTCCTCGTTTTGCTAATATTGCATCTCCCCAGCTTTCATTTCTTGCTGTCTCGTAAATCCAAGCACTAATAGTAAAATCTGTATTTGACAACCTAAGTTGTGTATTATCTGAAACTTGAAAGTAATCATCTATCCCATCAAAAGTTGCAGCTTGTCCAACTTTACCTGCTAAATAGCTTACTCCTCCATTTTCAGCTCCGTTATTCCCATTCCCCGAACTATCAAGTGCATTACCTTCAAACTCATAATGCGCCACCAAGCCACTAGTAATATCCGCTATAGCACCCGTAGCACCAATTATCACCCGCTACAATCGAAACTATTTTCTTTATCATTGTGTTTCCCCTCTTTTTATTTCTGTGTTGCTATCCAAGCATCACAACACGCTTTATCATTGGCACTGAGGCTGATATACCCCAGATAGCAACTGTTTTCATCTGTAGTCACACCACTGCAATCTGCCGAACTCTCTGATTCTTTTGTGTCAGCATCACTGCTACTACCTCCGCCACAAGCGGTAATCATCAGCGCAATCATTAAAGTAGCACCGATACCTATAATATTTTTTAACATAATACCTCCTAAACCACTTGAGATTATTGTAATCCCCCCCCCTAAAATCTTGCTGAAATGTTACTAAGAGAGATGATTTAGTGTGTAAAAGAGCTTACATACTAAGCTCTTAAGGATTTAAAATCAATACTATTTTAAATTTGCTATAATTAGATTAAATAGATGAGGAGAAACAATGCACACGTTAACGGTTCAAGTTCAAGATAATTTTATGCAAGAGTTTCTAAACTTTATAAAGAGTAAAAAAGAGAGTATTTATATTGAGACAGATGAAAATTTAAAATATGACCCCTATTTTTATGAGAGACAAAAAGAGTTACATCAAATTAGAGATGATATTAAAAATAGTAAAATCAAGATGGTTTCTCATGAAAATGTATGGAATACCATACATAATCATCTAAAAACTATTGATACATAATGAATGAAAATACTATACAACCCCACTTTTGAGAAACAAGCTATTCATATAGTCAATTACATCGCTAAAGACAAGCCTAATGCAAGTAAGAAATTTGCTATAGAGCTTGAAAAACTCATACTAGCTATCCCTGAAAATCCATTTAAATATAGACAATCACATTACTTTGAAGATAAAAACGTTAGAGACATGACTTATAAAGGATACTCTATAGTTTATGAAGTGAGTTTTGATAATGATACGATTGAGGTTTTAAAAATCTTTAATCGTAATAAGCCGTCTTAAGCACCTTCGTGTGTTGTTACATGTAAGAGCATAAAACTTGCTTTACATGTAAGGTTCAAAGTCTTAATATACACATCCTAAATCAAAATTCCCATATTTTATAACTATTTCTTATTTATAGCTAAAACTGATTACAAGGCAATGGAATAGGTTTCCCAACGAGTTGCAGTGTATCTCTATTGCGAATATGAAA
>JAYEGP010000129.1:0-15868 GCA_034659135.1 Campylobacterota bacterium | reverse complement strand
TTTGTATTACTAGACCAGATTAGAACAGTTGATAAAACAAGACTTGTAAAGAAACTTGGTGATGTTGATAAGATAACATCAAGAGAAATTTCAAAAATGCTAGTTAAGATGTTTGAACTGTAATAAAACTGTGAGTCTTTATTGAACACAACCATATTTTAACTATTTGGTTGATAAATATATTATACGAAGGTGAAAAATGAAAAAACGTATCGGTATCTTAACCAGTGGCGGAGATTGTCCAGGACTTAATGCTGCAATTCGAGGACTTGCAAAGTCTTCTTATGCCTTGTTCGATTGTGAGTTTGTTGGTATTCACAATGGTTATAAAGGTTTGATTGACGGTGATTACCGTGAAATGGAAAAATCTGATTTTTCTGGAATTTTGACACTTGGCGGGACGATGCTGGGTTCTAAAAGAACGCCTTTTAGGGATATGAGAAAAATTGAAGAAGACGGTATTAACAAAATCGCCAATATGGTTAAAAATTATAAAAAGATGGAATTAGACTGTCTGGTAACATTAGGTGGAAACGGGACGCATAAAAATGCCAACTTATTGCGAGAAGAAGGCTTGAATGTCATTGGTCTGCCCAAGACAATCGATAATGATATCTATGGTACTGATTTTACTTTCGGTTTTCATTCTGCAGTTGATATCGCCACTGATGTCATTGATAAGATCCATACGACTGCCTCTTCACATGATAGGGTTATGATTGTTGAACTGATGGGAAATAAGGCTGGCTGGCTTACTTTATATGCAGGGCTGGCTGGCGGGGCTGATATTGTCTTGATCCCTGAAATTCCCTATTCTCTTGACAGTATTTACGAAGCACTGCTAGAACGGCATAAACATGGTAAAAATTTTTCTATATTAGCTGTTGCCGAAGGGGCTAAAAGTTTCAAAGAAGCTCAAATGAAAAAACGTGAATTTGAAAAACACAGACTGAAAATGCAATATCACACAGTATCTTATAGGTTAGCTGAGCAGATCAATCAGAAGTTAGGATTTGATACTCGTGTTACGGTTCCAGGACATACACAAAGGGGAGGTACACCTTCAGCTCTGGATAGAATATTAGCAACAAAATTTGGTGCCTTTGCTGCTGAGTTAATTAAAAACGAAGATTATGGCAATACCGTTTCTATTGTTAAAAACAGACTAAAAGCTACGCCACTAAAAGAGATGGCACATATGAGAAAACCTGTAACACGTGATACCGATGAATTTAAGACAGCGCTTCATCTTGGGATAAACTTTGGTGAGTGATTCTACGTAAAGTCTTACATGTAAGCTAAAAAATGGCAAGCTCTCATTCATAACTGAAACACAGGAATAAAAATGTATCCAGGCGCAAAAATAAGAACAGGTTTTATAATGAAGGTTCATGGACTACATCTTACCCGTCCAGACTTACATCTTATAGCCGCAGAATTAGGCATTGGGACAAGAGATGTATTAACAGCAAATGGAATGCTTACCATTTATAACACATCTGAAACCTGCCAAGAAATTATCGATGACAATGCTTTAGCCTCATTTATCTCCATCGCACTCAATATATCACCTGAAGATATTACGGATATAGAAAAAGTGGTCGAAGAACCTGTAAAAATAGAGTTTGATTTAGATGAATTTACAGATGAAGATGATTAGGGTATTGCAGTAATTTTTTATTTTACTATATAATTCAACTAAAAAAGAGAAACGATTTTGAAAATTTTACGACAGCCTATGGGCGAATATCAAACAAACTGCTATATTGCATCTGTTGATGGCAAAGACTTTATTATTGATCCCGGTGTAGATGCTACTGAGTGGGTTTTGGAAAATGTGAGCAATCCTGTTGCCATCTTAAATACTCATGGGCATTTTGATCATGTCTGGAGCAATAGTGACGTCCAAGAAAAGCTAAACATACCGATTTATACTCCAAAAGATGATGTTTTTTTACTTCAAGCGAGTGAGTGGATGCCATCCCTACCCCCTTCTACGCCTGATGTTTTAGTTGAGGGAGAAGTGACGACATTAGAGATTGAGGGGGTAGACGTTACTTTTCGTCACTATCCCGGGCACTGCCCAGGATGTTCTACAATAGAAATCGGTGACGCGATGTTTAGTGGAGATTTTATTTTTGAACGCTCTATTGGACGTGTCGACTTTCCATACTCATCTGCAGAAGATATGAAAAAAAGTCTTCTGCGTTTTAAAGCACTTGATTTTGATAAGACCGTTTATCCCGGTCATGGTGGAACAACAACCATAAAAGCAGAACAAGGTTACGCCTCTTACTGGATCAATGCTATTTAATGACTTCCTCAACATTATCTAAAAGGGTCAGGTTTAAAACATGGTTATCCGTCACTACGGTTTTAAACTCTCCCTCAAAGACTTTAATATCAAGAACAGAGCCTGTAACATAAACACTTCGTTTACGTCCCTCTTTTTGACGTTCACGTGCTTCAAAAGTTACGTAATCGCCCACACGAACGGGTGCTAAAAATTGACAATTTGAACTAGCAAGAACAACATTACGTTCATTCACAGCTGACATTACTGCAAAATCAGCAGCACTAAAAATAAATCCGCCGTGAACCAATCCAACATCATCTGCTCGCATCGATTCCGTCGTACTTAGTATAACCCGTGAATAACCATGTCTTAATTCATCAATATCACCACACAGCGAGCTATCAATCTTCTCATGCGTATTGAGTAGCACAACAGAGTCATCTTGCAGCTCTTCTTCTACTGTTTCTTTATCATTTTTAGCCATTATTTTTCCTTAATTAATCGTACATAAACTCTCTTAGGGGCTGGATAGCCCTCTACAGTTTTAGTACTATCGACAGGATCAAGAAAGTCTTCAAGACTTTGACCCTCAATCCACTCAGTTTTACGTTGCTCACTACTATGAGTAACCGAAGTCTCTAAAACTTCAAAATCTTTAAAGCCTGCACGAAGAGACCAGTTCTTAAGTGCTGGTATCGTTGGAACAAAGTAGATATTTGGAATTTTTGAGTAACTTCCTCTAGGTGAAAGACAGATCTCATCATTACCATCTATCATAAAGGTATCTAAGATAATCTCACCTTCTTTATCTAAGCCTTTATAGAGCGCTTTTAACATCGCCACAGGGTCACTACGATGATACAAAACACCCAAACAGAAGATCGTATCAAACTTCTCTTCATAAAAAGGAAGATGCTCAACCCCTAAAAGTTCATAAACAATATCACTTTTTACAAAATGGTTAATAAAATCAAATTGTGTCTTATAGAGTACAGAAGGATCAAACCCTACTAGTTTCTCGGGCTTATCCTCTTGCATACGAAAAAGATAATAGCCGTTATTACATCCAATATCGGCAACACGCTTACCTTCAAGTTTAAAATGTGGTCGTAAAAGATTGTATTTTATCTGGCTTTGCCATTCGGTATCAATAAAAAGACCAAAGAGATCAAAAGGCCCTTTTCGCCAAGGCATCATCATTTTTGCTGCTTGCGCAATCACTTCACTATCAACATCTTCATTACATGTAAGCGTTAAAACATCATCACGTTCAACCTTACATGTAAGCTCTGGAAGTGCTTCTAGTGCTTCACGAAGCGGTGCAATATTTTTCCACGTCATCCATTTTTTACGCTCTAATCTAATATCATCCAAATTCATAGTGCTATTCTAACGTGCGATGTGTTAAAATCGCATATGCGTATAGAAAAAAAAGCCACCATTATCTCCACTAGTGTTGCAGCGATCTTAGTTGCTCTTAAAATGACGGTAGGAATTTTAAGCGGATCTATCGCTGTTTTAGCTTCAGCCATTGACTCTTTCTTAGACCTTTTAGTTTCTGCTTTTAACTACTTTGCTCTACATAATGCAGAAAAAGAACCCGATGAGAAGTTCAATTTTGGACGAAGTAAATTGGAGCCTTTAGCTGCTGTTGTTGAGGGAACCATTATCTCCGTTTCCGGAGTTTTTGTTTTTTATCAGGCGATATCCAACATTGTTCACGCAAAGGAGCTCAGTCACATCGATAACTCTATCTGGGTTATGGTAGTATCACTAGTCTTAACAGCTTTTTTAGTGATCTTTTTAAACACTATCGCCAAAAAAACTGGAAATATGGTTATCCGTGCCGATGCACTGCATTATAAAACTGACCTATTTTCTAATGGTGCGGTTTTGTTGGCACTCTTTTTAGTCTCTTTTACCGGAGAAGCAATCATTGATTCTATCTTGGGAATTGCTATCGCTATCTATATGATTGTTTCAGCTTACCCTATCATTAAAGATGGTGTATTGATGTTGCTCGACGCCGCCTTAGAGCAAGAGGATGTCAACAAGATCAAAGATCTGCTTTTTTCTGAAAAAGAGATTACAGACTACCATGACCTCCTAACACGTCAATCAGGATCTGAGATTTTTGTCAGTGTTCATGTTGTTTTTGATAATACTATCTCACTTTTTGATGCTCACACGGTCTCTGATCGTATTGAAGATGGTATTCAAGACCTTTTTGAAGACAAAGAGGTAAACACCATTGTTCATATGGATCCCTATGACGATTCTGATGGAATGCACTTACATTAGAACTCTAATATTTCTTTAGTTATAATTATAAATATCATAACTACAAGGAATATAAATATGACATTTTTACCTCACACCCTCATACTACTCTCTACTTCAGCACTCCTTCTCGCCAATCCTTATGAAAGTAGTGAAGAAGAGCTTAATTCTGTTATTCAAACCGGACAAAAAGCATCTTCAGAGCTTTTAAAAACACTAGGAGGCAATCTTAAAAAACATATGAAAAGTGGCGGTCCACTAAAAGCTGCAGACTTTTGTATTAGTAACGCCTATCCATTAACGGATAAGGTGAGTAATGACTTAGGAAGTGATGTTAGTGTCAAACGTGTCAGTTTAAAATACCGAAATCCAGCGAATGCTCCACTCTCTGATGAAGCGGTAGTACTAACAGCTTTAGAAAACCTTCAAAAAGGGGGTGTGATGCTGCCTAAACATCTTGTAAAAAAAGTGGATAAAGAGACATATAAATTTTACAAGCCTTTAAAAATAAATAAGGGGGTCTGTCTAAAATGTCATGGCGTGATCAAAAACAGAGAACTTGCCAAGAAGATAGATAAACACTACCCTCAAGACAAAGCAATAGGGTACCAAAAAGGTGACCTTCGTGGCGCTATTGTCGTTACGGTTAAAAAGTAGCCTAAAGTGCCTCATCGCCCATCGCATTGATGCGGCGTTCTAATCTTTCGATCTCAACTAATAACTCTTCAGATATCGCTTTAAGGTGTACAAAATAATCCACTGCAATTTCATGTTCATGCGTAGATATCTTTTTCTTAAGATTAAACAATTTTGAGAAAAAAGAGCGATTCATCTCACCAAAATAGATCTTAAAAATCTTTAAATACGCATCATGCAACTCATTGTGCTTACGCTCAATCACTTTAAAACAGTCCATACCTGGCATAACACCAAGCTTCTGTCCTTCACCATAAAACCACTGTCCAAAGACACATTCGGTACTATCCATAGGTATAGCGTCTTGTTCTACCGGTAAACCTTCTGTCAAGGCACGTGCACGATGCACCCATTTAATGTGTGCTTTTTTCGCATTTCTTAATTGTATTAATGTCTCTTCTTTACTCATGATATTCCTAAAATGTAATATTAAATATTATTATACTCTAAAACATTTTAGAATGTAGCACATTTATATCAAAAAACAATATAAAATTACTTAGCATACTCAATTGCACGACTTTCGCGAATCACACTGACTTTTATCTCTCCAGGATATTGGATCTTACTTTCGATCTCTTTGGCAATTTCACGTGCCAAAACAGTTGATTCATCATCATTAACTAAAACAGCATTAACAATCACGCGAACTTCACGTCCTGCGTTGATAGCATACGCCTGTTTCACACCCGATTTTTGAGCCGCGATATCTTCAATCTCACTCACACGCTTAACAAAACTCTCCAAAACTTCACGTCGTGCGCCTGGTCTTGCCGCTGAGAGTGCATCTGCGGCACATACCGCGCCACATTCGACACTCTGAATCTCTTGAAGTCCATGGTGCGCATAAATAGCATTAATAACTACTGCTTCTTCACTGTATTGATTGCAGATTTCTGCACCTAAATCAACATGACTTCCTCCCTTATCGTGCGTCAAAGCCTTGCCGATATCATGCAAAAGTCCAGCTCTACGTGCCAGCAGAGGATCCCCTCCCATTTCAGCCGCCATGATACCTGCTAAATGCGCGACTTCAAGAGTATGCGCTAAAGCATTTTGTCCATAACTTGCACGGTAACGTAAACGACCTACCATCTTTGTCAGTTCAGGATGAATATTTGAGAGTCCTAAATCAAAGATAATATTCTCGCCCTCTTGTTCAATCGCATCTTCAAACTCATCAGAGACTTTCTCATAAATCTCTTCAATACGAGCTGGCTGTATGCGCCCATCTTCAATTAAAAGCTCTAAAGTCTTCGTTGCTATGGCACGTCGATACAGGTTAAAACTACTCACCGTAATGGTATTGGGGGTTTCATCAATGATAATATCAACACCCATAAGCATCTCAAGGGTTTTAATATTTCGTCCCTCTTTACCAATAATACGGCCTTTTAATTCATCATCGTCAAGATGCACAAAATTAACCAAACGCTCTGATGCAAATTCACCAGCAAAACGCGCTGTTGCTTGAGAGAGAATATAGTTCGCATGACGCTTAGCATCATTTTTTGCCTCTTCTTCCATACGACGGACCAGATGAGCAATATCAGCGCGAGACTGCTCCTCTACCTTCTGTATCAAAATAACTTTCGCTTCATCACGTGTCATTCCTGCTTGAGACTCTACAATCCTTGTAATCTCATCAACACGACCTTCATAATCGAGCATACATTTATCAAGTGCTTTTTCACGCTGTTTAAAGCTAATGCGTTCACCCTCAACACGCTTACGCGCATCACTTAAATGTTCACGCTCTTTTTTCTGAAACTGCTTAAATTCCTGTTCCGTTTTAGCCAGTTGCTCTTCACGATTTAAAAAATCACGTTTTGCTTTTTCTGTCGCCTCTTCATAACTTTTTTTGGCTTCAAACTCGATCTCTTTAGAACGAATATTGCTGCGTTGAAGCACCATTTCTGCTTCATTTTCTATCGCCTTTGCCTTAGCTTTTGCTTGTTCAACATAGATGTCAAAGTTTGCACTGCTAAGCTTTTTGGAGATTAAAAATCCTACTGCGCCGCTAAATATAGCAACGCCGCCTCCTAAAAGCATCTCGTTTAACATTATAAGTTCCTCTTACGCCAAAGCACCGACGCGGAGTCACTAACAGATTCGCCGAAATATCATAATGATCACATATATTCTTAGTTGTTTTACACAGTTGCGATTGTACAAATATTATTTTAGGTTGACTTGGCAATTTTTCAAAAAAACGATCGTACATTCCTTTGCCAAAACCGATTCGACGTGCTCTGCCATCAACTCCGACAGCGGGCACTATAGCTATATCAATATTTTTTATTTTTCTAAGTGACTGTCTTGGTTCAAAAATTCCAAATGATTTTCGCTCCATAGGCAGTCTATATGCTACCATCTTGAAACTTTCACCTTCCATAAAAGGTAAATAGACCTGAGTACGTCGTCGCATTACATGTAACAATTTGGTGATGTCTGCTTCAAAACTCAGTGGCCAATACATTAAAACATTTTTTGCATGAAACAAGGTAAGGAGTGCTTGTAAGTTTTCTACCAACAAGGCATCTTTATAAATTTTATTATGGCGACTTACATGACGTGTTTTACTAAGACACTCTTTGCGAAATTGGGCTTTTGTTAGGGACATTAAATCACTTTTTTACTATAATCGCATCATTCTATACTAAAGGTCTTTAATGTTTAAAACAACGTTGTTAGCACTCTCACTTATTTTTATTTTACCTGGCTGTAGCGATAATGCACAAAACAGTATCGAAGAAGCCAATGCTATGGTAGCAAGTAATGGATATGAACTCCGTGATACTCAAAACAGACTCTATAAAATCACTAAGTCAGGCAAAGAATTTCACCTTGAAGGCTATGATGATAAACTCATCATTTATGATATATTCGCGACATGGTGCCCACCGTGTAAAGCCATAGCACCTCATCTTAGTAAATTTCAAGAAGAGTTTAAAGACGATCTACTCATCTTAGGAGTTACGATAGAAGAGGACAAGAGTAATGGTGATCTTATTGAATATGCTGATGCCTACGATGCAAACTACCCTCTTGTGAATTCCAAAGACAACCGAAATTTCTCAAATGCTATCGCTTCTGCCATCGATGTCGGTTCAGGATTTCCAATTCCCTTAATGATTATGTATAAGAATGGAAAGTACATTACCCATTACGCGGGAGCCGTACCGCCTGAAATGATCCATGCCGATATTCGTAAAGCCTTAGGAAAATAGATGTTAGGCTGGCTCTCTAAAACTGTTGGTGCGATACAGAGTGTCGCTCCAAAGAAAAAAATCACCTTAACTAAAGACGAACTTGAAGATGTTCTCTTAGAAGCTGATGTTGAATATGATCTTGTTGAAATCATCTTGCGAGAACTCCATGGTGATAAAATTCGCCGTGAACAGGTACGCTCCAAACTTCTCGTCACACTGACATGGGCAAAATATGAGATGCCTGAACATCAACTACCTTTTGTTGATCTTATTGTTGGTGTTAATGGGGCAGGTAAAACCACGACCATATCAAAACTAGCCGCACGCTATTTAAGTGATAATAAAACTGTCCTTTTAGGAGCCGCTGATACGTTTAGAGCTGCAGCTATTGAGCAACTTACCTTATGGGCTGAGCGTTTAAACATTCCAATTGTCGCGACCAAACAAGGCCATGATCCTTCTGCTGTTGCTTATGACGCTATTGAATCCGCTAAGGCTAAAGATATTGATCATGTCATTATCGATACGGCAGGACGACTCCATACTCAAAAAAATCTTGCAGGAGAGCTACAAAAAATTGTCCGTATCTGTTCAAAAGCTCATGAGACTTCTCCGCATCGTAAAATGCTTATCATTGATGGTACACAAGGAAATTCGGCTATCTCTCAAGCACGTGCCTTTAATGAGATGATCTCTATAGATGGTATTATCATCACTAAACTTGATGGTACGGCAAAGGGGGGTTCTATCTTTTCTATTGCTTATGCGCTGAAACTTCCTATTCTTTTTGTAGGTGTGGGTGAACAGCCAAGCGATCTCATCAGCTTTGATAAATATCAATTTGTCGATAGCTTTTTAGATGCGATCTTTGTTGATGAAGAGCACGATGCTGATACCTCCACTTTTACTCCAGCAAATAAAACAGAAGCTAACCGTAGTGAAGTCTTCGAGAGACCAACTGAAAATCAAGATGAAGCGATTGCCACTGAAGAAGAGATTGAAGAGCAGCCAAGTGGACCAACACTCGAAGATATCAGCCGTCTTCATGCCTTAGCAGATGAAGATAAGCGTACTCTAGTGTCACGACTCAACGAAGATGGATATGATCTGCTTTCACGCCATTTTGTTCGTGATCAAAACACGTGGAATGACTTTAAACTCACCATTAACGAAGAAGCCTGTCAATGGGAAGTTCTTGCTAAGGACGGCAAAGTTTTAAAAGCATACCCACTACTACGATAATGCCTTATATACTGCTCTGTTTTCTTCTTTTCATGCCACTCTTTGGCGATAAAGACGGCAATGGAAAGTGTTGGCAACGTGAAAAAATTCAAGAGCTTCATTACCTAATACAATCAACAAAACACGTTGAGTATGGCTCTGTCATCTCGGGAAAAAACAGCGATACTTCAGATTTTTATTTTTTTACTCCTAAACTACCAGCACATTTTGATCTTATTTTTAATAGCAATCATCCCGTCACTTTACATGTAGGCACATCATGTGCAAAGATTGATTCGATTTTAAGTGAAAGAAATGATAAACAATTTGTACTCTTAGATGAAAACATAGAAGAGACCATCTATATTCAAATTATCGCTGAATCTGAAGTACTGACTTCTTATGAATTTCATGTCACGGTGTCATTAAAAGGTGATAGTGCTCCAACAAATAACTATAATACAAAGTTTGGATCGTCTTTCGATTGCCAAGTTATCAATGGCAACGTTACATGTAAACGATAAGGGTAACAATGGCAAAGAAAAAAACACTATTTGAGTGTCAGCACTGTGGATTCAGCACACCAAAATGGATGGGTAAATGTACCAACTGCGGAGGTTGGGACTCTTTTATTGAGCTTAGTGAGCAACAGCAAGAGATCGTCAAACTCACAACAGCTTCACCATCAGGAAAATCCAAAGCACAAAGTATCACAGACATCACTCACACTGAAGTAGAACGCTTTACATGTAAAGATATTGAACTAGATATGGTCTTAGGCGGTGGTGTTGTTCCAGGTTCGCTAACGCTCATTGGGGGAAGCCCCGGTGTTGGAAAGTCCACCCTGCTTTTAAAAATTGGTGCCAATATTGCCCAAACCGGTAAAAATGTCCTCTATGTCACAGGAGAAGAGAGCGAAGGTCAGGTTAAACTGCGTGCCAATCGTCTCAATGCCAATGAAGATAAACTCTTTTTGCTGAGTGAAATCAGACTGGAACAGGTTTTATTGGAGCTACAGAGCCGAGAGTATGAATTTATTATTATCGACTCCATACAGACCCTCTATTCTGAAAACATTGCTTCTGCCCCAGGCTCAGTAACACAAGTACGTCAAATCACCTTTGAGCTAATGCGTTTAGCCAAAGAGAAGCGTATCGCAATCTTTCTTATTGGTCACATCACCAAAGAAGGCTCTATTGCTGGACCTCGTGTTTTAGAACATATGGTTGATACTGTTTTATATTTTGAGGGAGATAGCTCTCAAGAATTGCGAATATTACGAGGTTTTAAAAACCGTTTTGGACCCACCAGTGAAATTGGTGTTTTTGAGATGCGTTCTGAGGGTCTCATCTCTGCTAAAAACATCTCTTCACGATTTTTCAACCGTGACAAAACTCAAAGTGGTTCAGCCCTAACTGTCGTCATGGAAGGTTCGCGTCCTATTATTTTAGAGGTTCAAGCACTTGTAAGTGATTCACATATGCCCAATCCAAAACGTCAAGCTACGGGATTTGATAATAACCGTCTTAACATGCTTTTAGCCTTACTTGAGCGTAAACTCGAAATTCCCCTTAATGGCTATGATGTTTTTATCAATATCTCTGGTGGTATCAAAATCACAGAGACCTCTGCTGACTTGGCTATTCTTGCAGCAATTATTAGTAGTTTTCGTGATCGTAGTATCTCTAAAGAGACAGTTTTTATTGGAGAAGTCTCCTTAGTAGGCGATATTCGTGAAGTCTATGGACTCGATTCACGTTTAAAAGAAGCTCACTTACAACAGATTACAAAGGCCCTAGTTGCCAAAAAGCCAAGTGAATCCCAAAAAATAAAATGTTATGAAATTGATGAAGTCAGTAAACTTCTCGAGTGGTTTTAACAAAACTTTACAAGTAATAGCAGTATAATTGCCTTAACTTTAAAATAAGAAAGATTATCAATGAAACAGTGTAATATTGATGCAGTATATCATGGCGAAGAGCGTTATTCTAAGCTCTCTTTAGCATTTAGAAGTGAAGAAGAACGTCAAGATATTGAAACTGCAATTAGCGAATCAACAAAAGGTTTTTCTCTAGAACCTCAGATCTATACCAGTGATGTTTCTAACGGGAAAAAAGTTATAGTTATTGAATTTCACGATGATTATGATCGTGAGGCCGGTGTGATATTTGACAATATGTTGAAAAAACTAGGTATTGAATCTTGTGAATAATCATTCACTAGCTTTTTACCATCCAATATATAAAAATATTGCTGAAAGAAAATAATTTGTAATGAAAATTGCTACAGCGGAGTAGACAACCGCTGTAATGGTTGATTCACCAACCCCTCGTGCACCACCACGAGTGTGATACCCAACATAACTTCCAATTGAACTGACAATAAATCCAAATACCGCAGCTTTAATGATACCGCTACCGATATCACTAAAATGACCTAAGCGCATAATCGTATCTTGATACGCTGTGGGATTGACATCAAGTACATTACTTGAAATGATAAAAGCACTGCTTACAGCTATAAAATCAAACCAGAGTACTAAAAGAGGTAAGGAGATTGTAGTCGCAACGATACGTGGCACTATCAGATATGCCTTTGAATCAACACCCAAGATATCAATAGCATCAATCTGTTCTGTGACCCTCATCGTACCTAGTTCAGCTGCCATTGCACTTACGGAACGTGATATCAACATTAATGAAGCAAAAACGGGGCCGAGTTCTTTAGTAATAGATACGAAAATTGTATAACCTATGAAACTCTCTACACCAAACTCATGAAAACCGTTGTAAAGCTGAATCGCTTCGACCATCCCTGTAAAAAGCGCCGTTAAGGTTACAACGCCTAGCGTACCAAAACCGATAATTTCTATCTGTTTTAACATCAGATTCATACGGCGATAAAAAAAAGGAAGACGAATCCAAATAATCCATTGAAAAAGAATAAATACGCCAAACTTTTCGATCATCTGATAGAATTTTAAAAAGGGACTGCCAATATAACCTAAAATCGATTCAATCATTTAACTCTCTTTGTTTATATCCGATATTGTAGCCAACAAGCTAGTATAAGATTCTGAATTTTAGAAGTTTCATGTTATACTAATTCTTAATAAATAATGCTCAAGGAACCGTTAATGGCTGAAGAAGAGACTACAGAAAGCACAGAAGAAGCACCTAAAGAGAAGAAATCAGGTTCACTGGTTTTAATAATTATTATCGTTGTACTAATACTTGTTATTCTAATTGGAGCTGTTATCGCCATTTTAATGATGGGTGGTGATGATGAAGAAGCTGTTCAATCTAATGCACCTGTAGCTAAAGAGCGCAGTGTCAATAACAATCAAAATTCTCAACGTTTAACATCAGGATCAGGTCGTACCTCAGGTTCATTTTCTGAAATTGGTCCAATGTTCCCACTCGATAATTTTACAGTAAATCTTCTTAGTGAGAGTGGTCGTCGTTACTTGAAAGTACAGATGAACCTTGAACTCAGTGGTGAGGAGTTAGGAGCAGAACTTGATACGCGAAAAGCTGTCATACGTGATATTATCATTCGCCTACTTTCATCAAAATCACTTGAAGAGATATCAACCTCAAAAGGTAAAGAGAAACTCAAAGACCAGATAGTAGATCAACTAAATATGCGTTTGCAAGATGGACAGATTAATAACGTCTATTTTACTGAGTTTGTGGTTCAGTAAGCTAATCTTACCCAACTTTCTAATCCCCTTTCAATAGGGGTTTCCATCAAAAGGATTGCGTATCTTTAATTTCTCATTTAGGCACAAACTACTATCTGTTTTTATACTCTATGGCTTGGTATTAGTTTCTATTGCTCAATTTAGTCTTTATAAGATACATCAGTCTAATTTTAAAACACTTAGTATTGAAAAAGCCTCCCATCAATTTAATGAACGTGAAAATTATTTTAAATTTTATATCAATGCACTAGATTTAAAACTCAAAACCATTCAACAATCTCATATAGTAGATACTTTTTTTGATCCCGATAATCTCAATATAGATGTTGAATCTTTTTTTTTAGATATCGCAAAAACTTCTGATGAGATCATGCAATTACGTTATATTGATAACCGTGGTCAAGAAAAAATTCGTATCGACCGTGAAGAATATGGCTCCTCTCCTTATTTAGTCGTATCTGAAAAATTACAAAATAAACAAGATCGTTACTATTTTAAAGAGATCATGAAACTAAAAAAAGATGAGTTTTGGTACTCCAAGATTGATCTTAATATCGAACATGGAAAGATTGAGCTTCCTATTAAACCTGTCTTACGTATTGGAACCCCTTTTTACCATAAGGGGGAGCAAGTCGGTATTTTAGTCATCAATATTTTTATGAAAAACTTTTTAAAAAATATTACAAACATTCCGCTTTATAATCTTTTTATTGTAGATAAAAATGGTGCCATCATTGCGCATCCTGAACATAAAAATTGTTGGGGAAAATATCTTAACAAAGATGAAACTCTTGGCACTTTTTTTCCTAAAGATGTCAAAAACATCCTTGCTCATGATGAAGTACTGACAGATACGCTCTATTCTAAGAAAATATTTTTAGATAATGGCGAAGAGATTCGTTTTATCTTAGAACCTAAAGCAAAAAATCTAAAAAAAGAGGATGAGCAACGGCTTTATGATTTTTTGTATGTCATGATTGGGGTTATTTTACTCTCCTTTCCTATTGCCTACCTTTTAGCTAGACACCCCTCTCGTCTAAAAGAAGAGGTGGATGAGATGAATGAAACCTTAGAAGAACGTGTTGTTGAAAAAACAGTAGAACTTCGAGAACTTAATGATAACTTAGAAAATAAAATTACTGAACGTACTCAAGAACAGGCCGTACTACTCTCTCTTTTTGATTTAAGTGATGCGGTCTTATTTAAATGGAACAATGATGAGAACTGGAGCGTTAGTTCTGTCTCTAAAAGCGTCAATAAACTGACAGGCTATTCGCAAGATGAGCTTTTAACTCATTTTGTTGTTTATTCTAATCTTATTCACTCTGATGACCTCGAACACGTGACCCAAGAACTTGATCGGGCAATAAAAGAGCATCACTACTTTTTTACCCATGAGCCTTACCGAATTATTACCAAAGATAATCAAATAAAATGGATCTTAGATAATACGGTTATTGTACGTGATGATAATGACACGATTACCAACTTTGTCGGTTACCTTACCGATATTACAGAGCTTAAGAACAGTGAGCTTATGTTAAAACGTCTTTCTCAAACTGATCAACTCACCCAGATCTATAATAGAATGCAACTTGACAATCTGTTGCAAGACCAATACTATCGTTTTCACAGGAACAGTGAAAAATGTAGTATTATCCTCATCGATATCGACTATTTTAAACGCGTAAATGATGAATTTGGGCATATTGCAGGTGATATGGTGCTTGTCGAATTTGCAAAGCTTCTGCAATCTCATATACGTAAAGGCGATTCTATAGGTCGTTGGGGTGGTGAAGAGTTTTTAATTATTCTTCCTCATACGGACCTCAATCAAGCTATCGCATTAGCAGAAAAACTTCGTAGCGAAATAGAAGTTTTTAATTTCTCTATTGTTGAGCATAAAACAGCGAGTTTTGGTGTCAGCACTTTTAAAAAAGGAATGAATGTTGAAGAGTTAATCGATGCTTCAGATAAAGCACTTTATAAATCAAAGACAGATGGTAGAAACTGTGTTAACAGCATCTAATGTAACGCATTAGCGCAATCAGATGCAGTCATAACGTTTAAGTTAAACCGTAATAACATCAGCGACTTCGAGTCCAAAACCGCTGATACCTACAAAATCAGGTACGGCTCCAGAATGAAGAAGATGCATCTTAGAGATACCTAATAATTTTAAAATCTGTGCTCCAATTCCATAATCTTTCATACTGCCATTTTCATTATCAGGCTGATTGATAAAAAGCAATACACCACTGTTTGTTTTTAGATACTCAATAGAATTCACAAGGTGTGAATAACGTAATTTATTTAAGAGTAGATCGATATCTGGAATCACATTATGCACTTTTACATTGGCAACCTCGCCGGCACTGTAAAACTGTATCGCAGTATGTTCATTATCTCTATGGTCTTTGAAAGTCGTTTTGACAACATTCACACCAAAAAACTCAATTT
>JAYEGP010000128.1:0-3393 GCA_034659135.1 Campylobacterota bacterium | reverse complement strand
GAAGGTTCAAAGATGATTGAGCTCAAAATTGAGCGTTCAAAAGCGAGGTTGTAGAGGTTTTCTTCCATTATTTTTCAGATTCCTCGTGCGCCATTTTCTCGACTTCATCTACAAAACGATCCACCAGTTCCGCTTCATTGAGCCGTGCGACAACGTCGCCTTTAACCATCACCAGACCCGAGCCTTTTCCATAAGCGATGGCGACATCAGCGTGTTTTGCCTCACCAATAGCATTGACCACACAGCCCATCACGGAGACATTAAGCGGTACATCGATATGTTTTGTCCGCTCTTCTACTTCTGCAACTGCGGTAACAAGATCGGCTTCAATACGTCCACACGTCGGACAAGAGATAATATTTAATCCATTTTGTGCCACACCACTATCTTTTAAAATAGCGCGTCCTACATGGATCTCTTCTTCAAGCTCACCCGTAATCGACACCCGCATCGTATCACCGATGCCATCTAAGAGAAGTGCCCCTAAACCGATGGCACTTTTAACCGTTGCATGAAACTTTGTTCCCGCTTCGGTGACACCCAGATGAAAAGGATAGTGATTTTTTGGCCGTAACATTCGGTAGGCATCCACCGTTCTTTGAACATCACTCGCCTTAAGAGAGACCTTAATATCTTCAAAACCGAGATCTTCTAAAAATTTAATGTTGTATTCGGCAGAAGCGACCATCCCCTCAGATGTTTGACCGTAGCGATTTTCAAACTCTTTTTCCAAGCTTCCTGCATTGACACCAATACGAATCGGAATTTGACGCTCTTCACAGGCTTTAACAATCTCTTTGATACGGCTTTTTTCTCCAATATTTCCTGGATTAAAGCGGATACAATCCACACTTTCTGCCGCGATAAGAGCGAGTTTATAGTTAAAGTGAATATCGGCGATAAGCGGGAGCGAGATACGTTCTTTAATGCTTTTAAGTGCCAAAGCATCTTCCATGTCAGGCACGGCAACACGAACGATATCACAACCTGCGAAATGGAGTCTGTTGATCTGCTCTACGGTCTCTTCAACATCATGGGTACGTGAATAGGTCATCGACTGAACTGAGATGGGTGCATCGCCGCCAACGGCTACATCGCCGACATATATTTTTTTAGTGGGGTATCGTGTCATCATCTAGTGTTGAAAATCTTTCTCTAACATAATCGTTCCATAGATTATAGCGCCAACAACAAATAAAGCTAATGCTACATATACAATAGTTGCTATCATTTTATCTCCCTTAGTTTTCTTATTAATTTATGTTTTCTTTCTCTTCATTAATCTTTCCCATTATTATAAAAGCTTCACTAAAGTAGCTACGATAGCTGCTTGTGCAACGAGCATCCCTGCTACCCATTTAATAATATCTATTTTCACATCTATAATATCTCTTTTGGTAGCCAACTCTTCTTTTTGGTTTTCTATAATTGTTTGTGCATTTTCTTTAAAAATTTCCGATATCACCTTTGCAGCCTGATCATCCATATTGACATTTTTAAGCTTGGTATTGTTGCTTGCATTGTACTTCCTTTAATGAAGTTATTATACCATATTAGCTGAATTCAACGGGGTCCATATCGATTTATGCCAGCTTATTTTTAGTTGCCTTAATCGCAAGTATTAAGATTCTTTAATTGTCTCATTTTTCATATCCAAAGTATAATTGATGGCTGATTCATGCAACTTTGTAGATTGCTTCACTTCGTTCACAATGACTGTCATTGCGAAAATGAAATGACGTGGCAATCTAGGAGAGTATAAAATATAAGGACATCATAAAACTAATATTGATGTCCTAACTCCTAGAACTTGTGTTTAATTAATTTTTTTGTTTTTATAGAAAATTGATACAAAACATATAAAAGTGGAGATTCACTACGATGGGTGTAATAGAGCTGCGTGCGAGTAGTAATTTAACTATCAATTTCAATAATTTGTTTTGTTCCATAAATAATTGTAGCTGCAAAAAGAATTGCTATTGTTACTATTGCTATTGTTGCTAAATCCATCCTACAAATCCTTTAATTTTTTTATATTCAAATGAATACTTCTTGATATTAGAATAAATAAGACTAAAAGAATTCCTATTAAAAGAATTCCTATCCAAAAAATAATCATTATACTATCAGATATATACAACTTAGATACACCAGCACCTAAAGTCAATATAATTGCAACAAGTATATTTAAATAACTTTTAAGTGCGCCAATGTGCTCTTTTATCTCATCTATTCTAGCCATGAGAGATTATAACATAAGTTAAGTAATAGGTGTTTTTTTGATCTGAATATGGGTTGTGATATGTATTCCATCTCGAGAAAGATGGAGCGAGTTAAAGAATCCATTCCAACGAGGACGTTGGGAACGAGCAAACTCTGTAGATTTCTTCACTTCGTTCACAATGACTGTCATTGCGAGGAATGAAATGACGTGGCAATCTGAGAGAGTATATCAAAACTTATATTGATGTCCTCCTAGACCTTTGTGCATTTTCTTTAAAAATTTCCGATATCGCCTTTACAGCTTGATTATCTATATTGACATTCTATTCTTCTGACAATTTTATAGCGCTAAAATAGAGTGTACCTACTATCAATACACCGATAAATATAATTGCTAATACTGCTAAATCCATCTATAAATCCTTAATTTCTTTTGTTTTCTTTGATATATTAAGTACTAATATAATAATAACACCTATGATTGCAATAGTGAATATAATCCCGCTCCAAAAAAGAATATCTACTTTTTGATCATCAAAACGTTTCACAATACTACCAACTAGTACAACTAAAATACCAAAAGAGATACTCATAGCAATGCGTAAGGTATTTAGTAACTCTTTTACTTCATCAATCTTTCCCATTAGTGATTATACCATATCAACTAAACTCGACAGGGTCCATATCGATTTGTGCCAGCTTATTTTTAGTTGCCTTGATCACACGTATAAGATGGGTACTTTTGTCACTACGAAGTAGAATCTGAAAACGGTATTTATTGGCTATGCGCTCAATTGCAGAAGCACCAAAACCGACAATTTCAACCTCTTTGTACTGACGAATTTTATCTGCCATCTCATGCATGGCTTCGGAAGCTTTCTCTTTTGTTTTATGCGCAAATAAAACACGTGCCAATTTTTTATAGGGGGGATAGAGCCCTGCTCTCACTTTTTTTTCATCTTCTAAAAATTGATCAAAATTTTCCACATAAGGTCTGAAAAAATGCTCATGAAAGCTCTGTACTATCACTTTGGCATCATGTCTGCGACCACTGCGCCCTGCGATCTGAATCAGAAGTGCCAAAGTCTTTTCACGAGAACGGTAATCAGGCATCTGTAACATGTTATCCAAGCCCATGATGACTGCCAAAGTCACATCATGATAATCATG
>JAYEGP010000127.1:0-3448 GCA_034659135.1 Campylobacterota bacterium | reverse complement strand
GGGAATCCAGATAGTGATTTTTCTACGCGTATTGAAGAGCTTGGAATGAATGGATATCTGAAAAAACCGATTGATGTTGCTCTCTTAACGAGTACATTGAAATCTAGTATTTCGGCTTACATGTAAGACCTTAAAGGTAGATAGCATTGTGAAAATATTGGGAATCGATCTTGGTGCTTGCATGAGCGGCAACAGCGCCTATGTTTTTGCTGAGATCACTGATGAGAAATATCAGCTGATCGAACTCTTTAAAGAACCGCGACATAAAGATCATGTCGCCTGTGAAACCTTTTTGTGTGAAGCGATTGAACGACTGATGCCCGATGTTATCGCAATCGATGCTCCTTTAACGCTTCCTCTTGCTCTCATTAAACCTAATACTGCTCAGCTGAGTCGCGAGGGAAGTGGAGAAATTCTTAATCCTTATCTCTTCCGCTACACTGATTACTATATCTATAAGACTTTTGGACTTCGTCCTATGCCTCCGGCTGGTGATCGTATTGGTCGGCTAACCGCGAGAGCCATCGCACTACTGCAGCGCTATCACTACAGCTTTCCCTACTTACATGTAAAAGAAAAAATGATTCCGATTTATGAGGTCTATCCTAAACAGATTGCTCAGTTTTTGGATTTTAAAGCTTATAAAAAAGATCCGCAAGAGCTGTTTGATACTTTACATGTAAGGCGTGAGGATTATGATGAACATTTACTTGATACTCTGCTTTGTGCTTTTGCAGGCTATCATATTACACAGGGCAATACGATACAAGCACCTTTACATGTAAGCGAAGAAGGCTGGTGTTTTCCTTTGATTGGTGCTGATACACAATAAAGTATTATTATTCGCTCTTAAAGTAAGACTATACGTTTAGAGATAAGCAGATCAAAGCTTTGTAAGGAAATAAAGGCTCTAATTTAAAAGCTTTTATTTGCTATCTAAATATATATAGCTCATAATCTTATTATGATTATTAATCAGTTTGTATTGATTTATAGATCATATTAAGATATAATCAACATAAATATGTATAAAAAGGATTAATATGATAAAGAATATTTCATTTTCAAACTTTTATTCATTTTATGAAAAACATACTATTTCATTTGAAGTGAATCAAAATCCTTCTCCGTCACTATACGATATCTCCTATAATGATGAGAGAATAAATAAAGTAGTATCTATTATTGGTGCAAATGGTTCTGGTAAAACTCAGTTGATACGACCACTAGCATTTATCAGTTGGTTTATATCTGCATCTTATATGCAATTAAAACCATTAGATGAGATTTTATATAAAGCACATGGTTTACATTTAGATGAAAAAACAGAACTATCAATTACTTTTATTATTGATATGCAAGAGTATAAATATAATCTAACACTTCAAAATAATCAGGTACTAGAAGAATCTCTACACCAAAAAACAAGTAGATCTTTTAGTTATATATTTAAAAGAGAAAGAGAAAATATAGATGATGAGTTTGACTATAAGACAAAAGGTTTTGATCTTACAAGTAAGGTAGCTAGAAAAGTAAAAGGCAATGCTTCTATTATTTCTGCTGCGTATATGAACGATGGTGAAGTAGCTAAAAAGTTTATAGATTATTTTACTAATTCATTTCACTCTAACATTACAGTATCAGGTAGAGATAACTACTCAGAAAATTATCTTATTGATAGTGCAAGGTTTTTTTATGATAATCAAATACTCAATGAAAAGATGAATAAAATTATATGTGAATTAGATCTTGGTCTAAGTAGTGTGAAAATCAATGAAATAGAAGTTCCAGTAGATGATGATAAATTACAAAAAATGTATTTACCAGTAGGAGTTCATAAAGATAATGAAGGACGAGGGTTTGAACTTCCTTTCTTTGATGAGTCAAGTGGTACTAAATCTTTGTTTGTTCAACTGAGAAGAATATTACCAATACTAGAAGTTGGTGGTATAGCAATAATCGATGAGTTAGATAATGATTTACATCCACATATGTTACCAATACTTATAGAGTTGTTCAAGTTTGAGCATACTAATCCAAATAATGCTCAAATAATTTTCACTTGTCATACTCCCGAAATTCTAAATATACTTAAAAAACATCAAATATATTTAGTTGAAAAGAAAAACCTACAAAGTGAAGCTTGGCGATTGGATGAAATGACTGGCTTAAGAAGTGATGATAACCTATATGCAAAATACTATGCTGGTTCACTTGGTGCCACTCCAGATGTTTAGGGTGTAGGTTATGGCGAAAAAACCAAAAAGAAGTTTACTCTCAACTTTAATCATTGTCGGAGAAGGTGCTCACGAAAAAGCTTTTCTCTCACATTTAAAAGCTTTATACTCTGCTAACACAGATCAAAAAGTTAAAATTGATTCAGCAGATGGTGGTTCTCCTCAGGATATAGTGAGAACAGCTGTTAAAAAATCTAGACATATTGATTATGATAGAAAATTTATACTTATGGATTCTGATATTGCAGTAGATGAGATTACAAAAAAATTGGCGAAGGATAATAATATTACGATTATTTTATCTGAGCCTCTATGTTTAGAAGGCATGCTTTTAAATCTTTTAGGAGTAAATGTTCCAGATACTTCAAAAAAATGTAAAACACTTTTACATCCAAAACTTGATGGTAATCCAGCAGAGAAAAAAAGTTATGTGAAACTGATAGATAAAGAATTACTTGAGAGTAGTGATCTTGAACAAATTGTTATCCTATTAAAAATAGTACAGAATATAAAATGATATGTTATCAAGCAGTACAATCCTATCAAGAGTTGGAAAAATTATTGATGATAATACTGGCGATCTAAAAAATATATTTCTTACATTAGAAAGCCTAGATATACAATTTGATTTACAGCTTGAATGGATAGATAATTTATATCGCAACAAGTCTAATGTATGAACGTTAATCTTAAACTATTATTAATAAGAATTCTTAGGAATCAGAATTGAATAAAATGTAAATCTTAGGGATTGCTATTTTAGTTCTAGTCACACTATTTTATGAGGAGCATAGCCTTAGCTACGCGACGATTAAAATCGTTTGACTAGGGCTAAAAGAGTACGCTAAGATTTATGTTTTATTTAATTTTGATTCCTTAACGATATTTTCAGGTTAGACATTCGATATATTTAAAGTGAGTATTAAGATAATTTAACTATACTGAGTTGCAAATAAAACAAGAAAAAAAATGACATTATTTAAGAGTAAGTTTATGTTACTTTTATGCTACTTTTGTGTTACTTCTATGTTACTAGCAAGTAATTTAGAAACAACCACGGTGAGTAAGCAAAGCACTGAAAATAGGGCTCCAAGTAACTTAAAAACTATCTACTTCGCCGCAGGCTGTTTCTGGGGCGTTGAAAAACATTTTGAAGGCATTGAGGGCGTGCTGGATGTTAAGTCAGGTTATAGCGGCGGAAACTATGAAAA
>JAYEGP010000126.1:0-3462 GCA_034659135.1 Campylobacterota bacterium | reverse complement strand
CATCACGAATTCTAAACTCATTGGCCGCAACAAAGACTTCGCCATCGGGCACTTTTTTAGCGACCCATAATCCACCTTCACCCTCAGGACTCGGCGCCATCTCAATGACCCATCCCTCTTTCGTATCACCAACAGGAAGCGTTTCACCCGTTCCATAATAGCCGTAGGTGTCAATAAGATGGCCTATCAGTTTGATAGCTTCGCGAGCTGTTTTGGTACGCTCAAGTGCCACACGACTAAGTTCAGAGCTGTAAAAGAGCAGTTTTCCCGGCTTAGGTTCGGCAGTCACTTTGGCACCGTTGGTCGCCTCGCCAAACATCAGCTGATGCTCATTCATAATGCCGTAATTGCCTTCAAAGTAGGCGTAAGTGTGTTCCACCTGAGGGATGTAGCCCAAAGGAATACTTTGTGGATGTGTCGGATCATCATAGACAGGGCTTCGATCTTTTCCCACATAACGCCGTAAAACATCCGAGTTAAACTCGGGACGATTTCCTAAGGCTGCGGGGTCATAATAGACTGCCCGCATACTTCCAGGTTTATGATCTGCAGCACTAACATGCACCAGACGGTTGTCAAACATCTCACTGTCATCAGAATGAGCAACAAAGACCGAACCGTCTTTGGATGCCCCTTTAGTGATCAGCATGGTTGTACATGTAAACGCTGATGTGGCGTAAACCAAGAAAAAAAGAACAACTGTTAGTCCTATCCTTTGCATAATGACTCCTTTTTTATACTCTTACTTAGCGACTCCAACGATCGCGCCCATCTTGACCTCATCACCTTTTTTGACCTTAAATTCTTTTATCACTCCGGGTTGAAAAATCAGACAATAGGTCGAACCGCCAAACTGGAAATACCCCAGTTCTTCACCTTTTTTTACACGATAGCCCGGTTTGATTTTTTCATTGATCACACATGATGAGATCTCCGCCATACCTATAGGCATCACCACCATAGTACCTACCGGATCATCCGCTTCGATAACAATGATGGCTCGCGTTGCGACATGAGAGAGGTAGCCTTGCGAATAGTCTGGACTTGCAGGATCCACACCTGCAGACTCCAATCCCGAATAATAGGTCCCTTTTTTCACATAGGCTTGTTTGATCACTCCAGAAACGGGACTGTGCCAACGATGGTACTTAAACGCTGACAAAAATGCCTGATAGACATCACCGCCGACAAAGGTCTCCGCCAAAGTATCGCTGTTGAGCATATCTCTTAGAGAATACGGCTGTTTTTTGATCCAAAAATCATCTGTTTTTTTAACCTGATGCTGAATGGAGTAGACTTGTGAATCACAGGCACTGACTATAGTTTTGGGATCATTAGGTTTGGCTATAGGACGCACACCCTCTTTGAGCTTACGGGTAAAAAAATCGTTCCACGAACTGAAACCCCAGTACTTATCATCGGGATCATACTGATACTGTTCCATCTTTAGCTTCTGTTTTGCTGCTTCTGACTTCCAACCATTAACACCATCATTAAGAGCACCTAAAGATGCTTTAGAATTTAAAAATTTCGTATAATCAGCGAGCACCTTTCGAAAGAGTACATTCATCTTCTCATGACGAAATACAGCGTATCCCGCTGGGACATTCATATTCCAGTTTAAAATCGTATTGATACGACATGCAACCAGATCACTATCGCTGTATTGTGGCGGCATTCGCAAGGCTTCGTTAATAAGTAAAAGCATCTCATCCACGCTTTTAACATAAAGATTGGGTTCAGGGTGCTGTTTGTAATACAGTGAGACCTGATCAATCATCTGATGCAGATACATCCGTATAATTGGATCACTCTCGATGCTCTGTTTGAACTCTTTCATAACAGGAAGCAGTTCTCTGTTTTGTACATCAGACTTTGAAGGGTTATCCAAAGCAAATACAGAGAGTGTTAATAGCGTTATAAAGTAAAGTAGATAATGTTTCATCGTGTATTCCTTATCTTTTGTCACTTTTAATCCAAATGCTCTTTTTTATAGGTTTCTGGAATCGTAAATATCGTTACCAAACTGACCAATGAGACCGCTGAGAGGTACCATGCTATGGATAGATTATCATGACTAACATGAATCAACCATGTTGCAATCATCGGTACGGTACCTCCAAATATCGCAAAACTGATATTAAAAGGAATACTCACAGCACTCATTCTGATATCTGAACTAAACATTTCTACCATAACAACACCGATAGTCCCCATAAACATACCAATAAAAACTGCAAACAGGCTCTGCCCTATGAGGATATGATGGTAAAAATCACTCAGCATTAGTTCATATAATGGATATGAAAAGAGTGTTAGTCCACCTGTAGCCAGTATGAGTATCTTTTTTCTACCCAACACATTGGAGAGTTGACTCGCTATTACCATCGCAAATATTGTTACTACCAAAGAGATAGAGTTGATCTCTAGAGAGTAATCTTTGCTTACATGTAAGAACTTCTGCATCCAGATCGGGTTGTAGATAAATACCGTATAAAAACCCACCGCAAATGGTAAGTTGATGATAAAAACCTTGATAAACGACTTGAGATTCTCTTTGAGAATTTTTTTTATCTCTTGCTGAGTGGATTCCTCTGCCTCATATGACTCAGGTAGTGTTTTTCTTACCATTACACCGACAAAAGCGATTAATACCCCTAAAATAAAAGGTATTCTCCACGCCCAGTCTCTAATCGTCTCACTATCAAAAGAGCTGTATATCAAGACTCCAATCAAACTACCTAGCAGTACACCAAGAATCGTCCCCACAAAAGGAACAACGGCTGAAATCGCTCGGTGTTTGTATGAAGCCAGCTCTGCTAAGTATATAATTGATCCAGTATGTTCACCACCCACAGAAAGACCTTGTAGCATTCTCATCAAAATCAATAAAAGTGGTGCCAATACCCCTATAGTTTCATACGTCGGCATTAAACCAATCAAAAGAGAGGGAATTGCCATTAAGAAGATCGAATAGTATAAAACTTTCTTTCTTCCAAACTTATCTCCAATGTAACCAAAAAATACTGCACCTAATGGACGCATCAAAAAACCTAATGCAAATGCAGCAAATGCAGCGGTAACAGATATAAAGTGATTATCAGAGGGGAAAAACTGTGAGGCGATAACCAGAGCGAAGAAGCCATAAACAGTAAAGTCATACCACTCCATGATCTCACCAAGCAAGCCGGCTAAATATGCTTTTTTACTTATCTTTTTTTGCATTTCAAGATCTCCTTTTACATGTAAATCTTATCGTAATATTGATGTTCACTCCCTAATGTGGAAACTCTATTACCGCTCTCGTCAAGTTTATAGATATTGTGCCCTCCTGAATCAATAGACTTGTTGCGATATAAGAGCATAGCCTAAATAGTCTCAAAATGAGTAAGATTGGATAAAACTTTTTTAGAGTCATAGCCAAAGCTATGGCGATGAAAAATTTTATTCAAGATTGCCATT
>JAYEGP010000125.1:0-3486 GCA_034659135.1 Campylobacterota bacterium | reverse complement strand
TTAAAAGTGTGGCGTATTGGTTAAACAAATCGCTACAAGAAGATTACCAACGAGGAGTACTAAAGTAACGCTAAAAAGAATATTTTAAGCTTTTTTTTGGATTTTTTTTATATCATAGGCGTAAATTTTTTTCCAACATTGAGGTGACAGGTGTTATTTTCTCAAAAAGTAGATGATTCAGAGTTAAAGGCTTTACACGACCGTATTCACTCTCTTGAAGCAGAGGTCAGTCTTTATAAAGAGAGTTTTGACTTCTCTCAAGATGAGATTCGTATAGTCGTTGATTCAAATGGTATTATCGTGATGCAAAATGAAAATGCTCGCAATGCTATAAAAGATGAAAATGCTCTTTTGGGTGAACTTCGCAAGAATAGCGATGAAATCCATATGGATAACTGTAGCGGAAAGGTTAAAAGCCGACCATTATCAAATGAAAATACCGTTTACAGTATTTTAAAGACAGATATTAAAAACTCACAAGATTCTGACATCTTGAGCTTACATCAAGATGCAATAAGTCACGCACTTCTTGATTCACAAAAAACTTTTACCGGTATGCTTGATCAATTAAACATTATGAACGAAGAGTCAGCTTTGATTGCAGATGAATCACATGATGGACTGACTCTTGTTTCAAGTTCCTCAGAAAATATGGATCAACTCTTACAAGATATGGAAGTTAGCCTAGAGGGTGCACGCATGTTAAATGAACGCAGTGCGGAGATATCCAATGTAGTAAACCTCATTAAAGATATTGCGGATCAGACGAATCTTCTTGCGCTCAATGCTGCTATTGAAGCGGCGCGAGCGGGAGAACATGGAAGAGGATTTGCTGTTGTAGCCGATGAGGTACGAAAATTGGCCGAAAAGACTCAGACAGCCACGAAAGATATCTCTATTGTTGTTCGTGCCATGCAGCAAGAAGCATCTAGTGCTGAAGAAAATACGGGCAGTGCAGCTGAAATCGTGACTCAAAGTAAGCAAGAGATCGATGCCCTACATGAAAAAATTGTCTCTTTTGAAAAAAATGCCTCACGTTCTGTCTTTGAAGTACAATTTATCAGTGATAAGATCTTTGCATCCTTAGCAAAAATCGATCATGTCATTTATAAACATAATGTCTATGCACTTCTTTTCGGAGAAAAAAATAGCTTTAGTGAGAGCAGTCATCATGAGTGTCGTTTAGGGACATGGTATGAACAGGGCAAAGGTAAAGAAGAGTTCTCTCAAACTGCATCATATAGTAAGCTTGAAAAGCCTCATGCGCTTGTTCATGAGACGGCCAATCGTTTAGCAAAAGAGTGTGGTGATAATAAGGTTATGTGTTCTAAAGATGAGATAGAAAAGATGGTTCATGTCATTGAAAATGCCAGCCAAGAAGTCTTTAAAACTTTAGATGAGATGGTGGCTCAGAAGTCACAGGGTAGTATGAAAACTGCAGTCAAGACATTATTTAATAAATAGAGAGGTTGAATTATGAAAATTGCTATTATAGATGATGAAAAAGAGATATTAGAGATGTTGAAACGTTACCTGAATAAACAGGCACACGAGGTAATTACCTATCAAAACCCTTTAACGGCACTATCGACTTTAGACAAGAGTACGGATCTTGTTTTGCTTGACATCATGATGCCACAGATCAATGGCTTAGAGCTTTTACCAAAGCTCCAAGAGAAATTCCCTAATCTTAAGATTGTTATGATGACAGCATACTCTACCCTTGATACAGTTCTTGATTCGCATCGAGGTGGAGCAGTTCAGTATATTATAAAACCTTTTGAATCTTTGAGTCAACTTGAAGTCCAGCTCAATAAGGTGTTTGAAAAATAAAAGTGATACAGTTTACGCATCGTAATGCAGTTGTATTTACGCTTACTATCTTTATTGCTGCCATAGGCTATATTCTTTTTGTACAAAATATTCTTAATAACCTCTATGTAACTCCTTATACTGTTGATGAGTTTGAAAATCAAATCGTATTATGGTCGAGTATCTCAATTATTTTTGCTTCGATATTGACATACATTTTATTAAGGGCATTTCTTTATATTATTAAGATTCGTGAAAAAGAGCAGGTGTCGCTTAAGAAACTTGAACGTCTCTATAGTGAAAATCGTCGCTATTTTGATAATGCTGCTGTTGGTTTTTTGATTGTAGACAGCAAGAGGTGTGTCCTTAATGTCAACCCAATGCTCTGCAGTATATTTGGTTATGAGAGAGACGAACTTATTGGTAAGAGTACTGAGATCTTTCATCTCGATAATGAACACTTTAGACGTTGGGAAAAGAATGTTTTAGAAAAAGCACAACATGAAGAGGTGATTCGTATCCGTTATCCTATGCTTAAAAAAGATGGCACTGAGATGATTATTGAAGTCTCCGGAGCACCTTTTGATGTAGATCATAACTTTCATGATGGCGCTGCTGTCTGGACAGCTGTAGATATCACTCGTAATGAGGGGCGAAAAAATATTATTGAAGGGCTCAACAAGGAGTTAGAAAACTCTTTGAACTATTTTAGAAACATGATCGCTATAGCCCCTATGCCTATTTTTGTGAAAGATGAACAGCTACGCTATCGTGAATGCAATGAAGCATTTGTTAAGTTACTTGATGAAAAAAAATCTAATATTATAGGAAAAACTACCGCTGAGTTACTTCATGATGATAGCGCATCAAAAATAGATAAATATGATTTAAAAGCTATTGATCAAAAGGTCTGGCGCTACAGTGAAAATATAAATATCAAGGGAAAAGAGTATGTTTTTGATATTCATAAAAGTCCGATTTTCCATGATGATGTTTTTTCTGGAATTATCGGCATTACGGTTGATGCAACACGACGTGAAGAGCAGCAGCTTTATCTTAATCGTCGTGTAGAAGAAGAGCTATTAAAAAATTTAGAGCAAGAGGAACGTCATATTCAAGATCGTATGAGTGATGTAAAGTTTTCTGTTATTGGAAAACTCTCAGCAGGAATTGTACATGAGATTAATACCCCAATGACATACATTAAAGGTAATATGGAGATGATGGGTTACGATATTGAAGAGCTTCCTGATGATTCCGTTAAAGAAAATCTACTTAAAGACAAAGACAGAGTCATGGAAGGGATTATACGTGTAGAGCGTATTATCATGAGTATGAGGGAGATGTCTCAGACAAGCAAGGAAGATTTAAGTGAGATCAATATTTATGAGACTCTCGTCACGGCATTGATCATTGCTCAGAATCGTTCCAAACATATTGTACGCATCACACTCCAAGGTGATGTTTTGAACTTAGATGTTCATGATAAGAAGCACTTTAGCTTTAAAGTTTTAGGCCAATGCCAGAGATTAGAACAAGCTTGGATTATTATTATTAATAATGCGCTTGATGAGTTAGAGCATCATGGTGATTTTGAGAGTAACTGTTTTGATATTAACTGTTTTGAAGAAGCGGATCGTGTTAAAATTGTTTTTAGTGATAACGGTAGTGGTA
>JAYEGP010000124.1:0-16287 GCA_034659135.1 Campylobacterota bacterium | reverse complement strand
TGCAAGGCAGATTATCGTAGGAGCACTTATTGTGCTTCAAGATAATCTAACGCAGTCAATCTATGCTTTATACGCTTTCCCTTCGGGTGACTTAAAAAATACTCATTTGTCGTCTCTGAACACCTTGTACCCAAAGGGCATAGCAAAAGCACAATAAGTGCTCCTGCGGTATTCAAAAACAACAACTGAGCATTTTTTAAGTCACAGAGACCCTCAATCTATGGGTGGTGAGGTACTAGATTGATTGAAACTCCTTTAGAATCACTGCTTACGCTACTGCACTCAGAGAGTAATCTCTTTTTAACAGGTGGCGCGGGTGTGGGAAAAACCACAATGACGCGAGCGGTTATTTCGCATTTTGAATCCGAAGCAAAAAAAGTGGCAAAACTGGCTTCAACAGGTATGGCAGCGACACTCATTGGCGGTCAGACCCTGCACAGTTTTTTTGATCTGGGTATCTGCAATGATGTGGATGATTTAGAGCGTCAGGGAAAGTCACATTTAAAGAAAAAAATTCATAAACTCATTGGCAGCATGGATCTGATAATTATTGATGAGATCTCCATGGTGAGCGCATCACTTTTTGAGATGATACGTCTGCGTCTGCTTCAAGCCGAGTATCAAGGTGTGATTATGGTTGTAGGTGATTTTTTACAACTGCCACCGGTAGTTCGTGGTTTTGGTGAGGTGATGTTTGCTTTTGAGAGTGAGAGTTGGGAGCGATTTGCGTTTAAGACCATAACACTCACAGAAGTTTATAGAACCGAGGACAGAGATTTTATAAAAATTCTTAACGCCGTTCGTTTTTCAGAGGTAGGCGAGTATGAGCATTACTATCTGCATCAACTCATTAAACCGATACCCGAAGAGGTCATCAAGCACACATTTTTGTATGGAAAAAATATCTCTGCATCACGACACAATGAAGAGCAACTCTCTTTTATAGAGAGCGATGAGCGCTCTTATGATGCTCAGATTGTGCGTCATGATAAGAGTGCTAAAGATAAGGAGATAGAGCGTTTCTTTGATGATGCCAGAATCGAGAAAAAAATGCGTCTCAAAGTGGGCGCTCCTGTACTCTTTACCCGTAATGCCTGGAACTACTTCAATGGCGAACGCGGAACACTCATAAAGATGGATGAGACCGCCTTACATGTAAGAAAAGCTGATGGTATCATCGTCAAGCTTGAAACGGTGGCTATGAGCAAAAGTGTCTGGAAAGAGAAGACGATCAAAGGAAAAAAAGAGCTTGTTGAGACGCCACTTTTTAGTATTTACCAATTTCCGCTGCAACTGGCATTTGCCATCACTATCCATAAATCGCAAGGGATGAGTTTAGAAGATCTCATTATCGACACAACAGAGATCTTTGCCCCCTCACAATTTTATGTGGCACTCTCGCGTACGGTAAGTCCACATCGACTTATCTTAAAACAGCCGCTTAAAGATTGGAAGTATTTGGCTTTTGTAAATGAAAAGGCTTTGAAATTTGTGCGTGAGGGTTTAGAGTAGAAGAGGATTACATGTAAGCAGTATAAGCTTACATGTAAGAGATATTAAAGATCGTTTTCGTGTTTACCAAGGTACTCAGCAACACCTTCAGTGGTTGCTTTCATACCTTCGTCACCTTTTTGCCAACCAGCAGCACATACTTCACCATGCTCATCAGTAAACTGCATGGCATCGATCATACGAATCATCTCATCGATGTTACGACCTAGTGGTAAGTCATTAATAACAGCGTGACGCACCGTACCGCTACCATCGATTAGGAATGAACCACGAAGTGCTACGGCTTCACCAAATAGGACATCATAATCTTTAGAGATCTGCTTAGTAAGGTCTGCAACCAATGGATAACCAACACGGCCAATACCACCATTGTTGATTGGAGTCTCTCTCCAAGCGAAGTGAGAAAATTGAGAGTCAACTGAAACACCGATTACATTAACACCACGTTCTTTGAAGTCTGCTAGTCTGTGATCAAAAGCGATAAGCTCTGAAGGACATACAAAAGTAAAGTCTAAAGGATAGAAAAAGATTACCGTACCTTTTTCACCAAAGTTTTCGTATAAGTTGAAATCTTCGACGATTGAACCGTCACCTAAAACTGTTGTAGCCGTAAAATCTGGAGCTTTGTTTGTTACTAACATATGTTGTACCTCTTTGTAAAATTTTGATGGTGAAATTCTAGCATACAAAGATTAAGAAAAATTGGAAAAAATAAATTAATAAAAATAGCTTAAGGATAAAAATTATCCTTAACAGTAAGGAGTGGAGATTATGAAGAATGTTCGTGATCATGAGTAAAAATTAAGCATATTTGTAATGTCTCTGTGACGAAATTTCTCTATAATAGGTCATTATGTTATTAAAATATATTGTAATATTGTTGCTGTTTGGCCTCTTTGCCGAAGCAGAGGTAAAACAGCTGCTTAGCCCACAAAATACGCTAAAAGAACTTTCTATGCTGAAGCCTAATGCTATTGTGATTGGCAATGGGCCTAAAGAGGTGCACTCTTTTATCGATCCGTATTGTGAACTCTCACAAAAGTATCTGCAATTTATTTATGCTCGCAATGCGGTGATGCTAAAAAAATATACCATCTATCTTTATCTTTATGAACTACAGGGTAAGGACTCTGCTGAGGTGATTGATGCGATCTTAAGCAGTGAGTATCAAGAGACCATGTTAAAGTCGGTCATGATCTCTTATGAGGATGTGATGATACAAAGCGATGGTGATGGTGATGATATCATTGAAGCAATTGCTGAGAGTGCAGAGAAGATCGGTGTCTTTAAACGCCCCTATATTATTATTAACGGAAAGGTGAAATGATGCGATACGATAGACTCCCTTTCAGTAGATATCTGAGATTTTTACTTCAGTATCGTGTGATACTTTTAGCCTTTATTATGGCCTTGGTCCTTGGAGCCACATTTTGGGTTAAAAATGACTTTTCTCGTCATGATAATCAACTCTGGATAAATGGTTCTAAAGCTCATAATGAACTCATAAAACAGAAGTATCCCTCATATTGTGTCAACAAGATCGATGTGGATATCTCACAAAGAGAACTGAGCCCAGAGACGATAGGTGACTTACGTGAATTTTTAAAGACACTTCAGTCAGTAGATCATGTCAAAGAGGTGCATTCGTTTTTTGGGCATAAAAATGTTCGTAATGAGAAATTAAGTCAAGTGCAACAGATGCTTGAAATTACTGCCTTAGAAGATCTTAGCGATGAAGAGGTTTTTAGGACTTTAGAGCGAGATACGGCACTTTATGATAAGTATATAGATGATGAACGTGTGAGTTTTTATGTCCTGAGTACACAATCCGATAATTTTAGTGTTATTGATACCCCTTTAGAGTATGTCATCAATAACAGTTTTGTAGATCAGTACTTTAATGAAGTTGTTCTTTTTACCATATTGATGAGTGTCTTGGTCATACTCTTTACTATCGCTTTTAAAAGTCTGCTGCCTTCACTGCTTGGGGGTATTTTTATCTACTCTACAGGTATCTTAACCATTGCGGCATATCAGATGATCTCGAATGTGAGTCTGATGCATATCTCTATTGTCTTAGTTGCCATGACGATATCGGTTATGGATTTTACTTATATGTATTATAAATGGCATGTTCATCAGCGAAAATTCGACTCAAAATTTGTGCTCAATCGTGTCGTGAGTAAAACGATTTCACCTATTTTTTGGACCTCAGTGATTAGTGTTGTGGGGATAGGATCGCTTATCTTTGTCGAGTCAAATATCTTGTATGCTATTGGCCTCAATGTCCTGCTCTCAGCTATCAGTGGGTTCGTTCTTAGTTTTACGATGCTACCGATGTTATTCTCTTTTTTCTCACAAAAAGATCCCAAACTCATTACGAAAAATACATCACACTTCTTTGCCTCTTTGGAAGCGCATTACAGTAAAAAAGGCTTAAACTTTTTTATGGTCTTAACGGTTGGAGTCATTATCTATGCACTCTTTAGTTACTTTAATAAACCTATCGAAGTGGGAAGCAATATTAACAATTTTCAGATCAAAGCGGTACTCGATCGAAAAGGTTTTGATCATGAACAGCTAATGGAACTTCGCTGGATTGAAACCGAGTTAAAAGAGGAGTTTGATACGATTGAGCAGATCACATCAGCGGCTACACTGATTCAGGAGATTCATGAGCAGGAGAGTCCTAATGAGCCTTTTATCTTAAATGAAGATACCATTGATGGGTATCTTTTTACGATTGATCTGTATGGACTTAAAGAGTCTTTGATGGAAAATGGTGCCTTAAGCCTCTATATTGATCTTAACAATGAGAGCTCAAAAACGGAGGTCTTGCACTTTCTTCAAGATAAAGGTCTGATTTTTCAAGATACTTCAAGTCTTCTGAGTCTGGCTAAAATAGAGAGTATTGATACTTTATGGAGTGTCGTTTTCTTTGTCTTGTTCCTTATTTTTATGGTCATTTATAGACTAACAAAATTGATAGAGTTTGCTTTTATTGCCCTAATTGTCAATATTATTCCTCTCGCATGGTTTTTTGCTTCGATTCACTTCTTTGGTATCGTGATGTCCAGTGAAGTTTTAGTCGCGATGATTGTGACCGTAGCACTTTCAAGTGATGCGACGCTGCATTTTATTCACTATTATCATGACCATCGGCGTAAACCGCGTAGTGCAGAGCGGGCCCTAGAAGCATCATTTCTGTATATTGGTACACCTTTGGGAATGGGTAATATCATTTTGGCACTGACCTTTGCCACTCTAATTTTTGTGCCGATTGATTTTATCTCAAACATTGGGCTTTACAGTTCGATGTTAATTGCGCTCTCCCTCTTGACGGATCTTTTTATACTGCCCATTCTATTTTTGAAAAGTATTAAAGCGAATAAGCTGATTGAAGACTATGACCACACCCTCTAAAAAAATAGCCATTTTTGGTGCAACAGGTTATATTGGTCTTATTTTAACCAATCGGCTTGTCGCACAGAATATACCTTTAAAACTCTTTGTGCGTAACCCAAGACGACTCCTACATCTTCAAAGTAACCCCAATGTCGAAATCTGTGATATCCCCTTACATGTAAGCCAAGAGCGCTCCTTAGAAAATGAGCTTTATGGGTGTACGCAGCTCTATTATCTCATTCATTCGATGCAGAGTGATGAAGAGAATTTTGAAGTGAGTGATAGAGAGATAGCGGCTTTAGTCTCCCGTGTTGCACAAAAAGCATCGGTAGTACAGATTATCTACTTAGGGGCTTTAGGCCTTGAAACGCCAAGTCATCCTCTCTCTTTGCATTTACGTTCGCGTCAGCAAACAGCGACTATTTTGCGCTCAAGTGGTGTGAGTGTGAGTGAAATTCGTGCGGGAATTATTATCGGAGCAGGGTCGGCTAGTTTTGAGATTATGAGAGCCTTAGGCTCTAAACTGCCGTTTATTCCTAGACTTGATGCCAATACGGGGCAGTGTCATCCTATTGATGTTGAAGATGTTATTTTGTACCTTTTAGATGCGAGAGGTAATCCTCTTTATAAGGATGAGATCATCGAAATTGGAATGCAAAGGTCTTACTCATATGATGAGATGCTGGTACTTTTTGCCCAGCATGTCTTTAATCGTCCTGTCACTATTCGCTATGTTCGTTTTTTGGCGGGTTTAGATTTGAAATATGTGGCACGTATCATCGCTTTTCTCTCAGCACTCCCTTATGAACTGACCTATCCACTTTCACAAGGGATGCACTCTCTTGCGATTAAAGATAAATATGATGCCAGTGCTAAAGGAGATATAGGGATTCATCCTATTGGATTTATCGAATCGATTAAACGTGCTAGTCAATTTGAGCTAGAGCGAAGTGTAGAGAGTTTCTGGTCGATACCATTGAAACTTCAGGTGCTCTCAAAAGAGAAAGATATTTATCTCTATCATGATCGTATGCCACCTAAAGGGTTTCTTTATGAGCGACGTATTCAAGAGGTCAAGGCTGTAGATATTGATAGTATCTTTAATGAAGTTAAAAAAATAGGAGGAAAACGGGGTTATTGGTCACCTTTATGGATGTGGAAAACGCGTGCTTTTATCGATAAGATGATGGGAGGACCAGGTCTTAATATCGGTAGGCGTACGGATGCGAATAAAATTCGTGTTGGTGAGCGTATCGATTTTTGGATTGTTACGGATTATTTCGATACCACAAATAAAAAAGCATTAAGTTTAAAAGGACGTCTTAGAAGTCCAGGAGATTCCTGGCTGCGTTTTGCGCTTAATCCAGATGAGAAAGGACAATGGTATTTTAGCATACGTGCAGACTTTCAACCTTCAGGTATCTTTGGATATCTTTACTGGTATAGTCTGTTTTTCATTCATAAATACATTTTCAGGACAATGATAGATAGTATCTTGGAGAAAAGTCATAAAAATAAGGAAAAAAATTGAAAAAACGAACAAAAATTTTGGCAACAATTGGGCCGGCATCAGACTCTTTAGAGGCAATTGAATCGCTTATTCGTGCAGGAGTTAATGTTTTTCGTCTTAACTTTAGTCATGGAACGCATGAATATCATGGTGAAGTACTCGGACGCATTCGTGAAGCGATGGAGCGCACAAAGCTCACTGTAGGTGTCTTACAAGATATTAGTGGTCCGAAAATCCGTATTGGTGAGTTAGAGCATCATTTTGAGCTTCACGAAGGTGATCATATCACTTTTCATAAAGAGAGTATGGTAGGAAAAAAAATAGATGAAGGTGAGTATGAGGTCTCTATTAATTATCCTGAGATCTTAGATCAACTGAATGTGGATGATTATATCTATCTGTATGATGGAATTATCCGTACCCGTGTGAGTGATATTACTGAGAAAGGTATCCGTGTCAATGTTGAGAATAATGGGGTTCTCTCTTCAAAAAAAGGGGTAAACTTTCCTAACACACGTTTAGGTGTTGATGTCTTAACGCAAAAAGATCGTAAAGATATGGCGTGGGGTGTGGCCAACAATGTTGATTTTATGGCAATCTCTTTTGTTCAACATGCAGGCGACATGCTACAAGCCCGTGAAATTGTTCAGAGCCATGGTGGTAATCAGATGCTATTAGCAAAAATTGAAAAATTTGATGCGATTGAAAATATTGACGCCATCATCGAAGCCTCTGATGGGATTATGGTAGCGCGTGGGGATCTGGGTATCGAAGTCCCTTATTATGAAGTTCCAACCCTTCAAAAAATGTTGATTCACAAATCAAATGCAGCGGCTAAACCGGTGATTACTGCGACACAGATGCTACTCTCCATGACAAAAAGTGAACGGGCAACCCGCGCAGAGATCAGTGATATTGCCAATGCCGTTTTAGATGGATCAGACGCTGTTATGCTTTCTGAAGAGAGTGCTGTTGGTGCCCATCCTGCTTTAGCCGTACAGACTATGTTTGAGACCATTCGTGAGACAGAGATTAACTATCCTTTCCATAAGTTCCGTCATTTTGATCGTGAAGATGTGACTGATGCCATTGATGAGTCAGCCGTCAGGCTCTCTCGTGACTTGGGAGCAGAGGGGATATTAACCATGAGTGCTTCGGGTGGTTCGGCGCGTAAACTTTCACGTTACCGTCCTGCTACACCGATTTATACCATTACTTACGATGATGCAATACGTCGTCAGTTAACCCTTTCTTGGGGTGTTGTTCCTGTCTTTTCAGTCCCTAAAGGCTCTTTAGATGTGAGCATTAGTGAAGTTATTGATTATGGTATGAAAGAGGGAATTTTAGACAGTGAAAAGAGTTATATCTTAACTGCAGCTGATCCTACTGGAGTACGCGGTTCAACAAATATGATTCGTCTCTTAAGAAAACATGAAATGGAATTTTTTCGAACACTTAAAGATAATATCTAGTATAATAGCTAGATAGGTAGGTGTTGTGCAGTCAATTTTTTCATATTTTTTAGTTAGATTGACGCTTTATAGTGCTTTTTTTATAGCACTGTTTTTCGCACCACTTCCTCAACTTGAGCAATCTGTTATAACTCCACAAACCCGTTCTAATGAGATTAAAGTTTCATTAGAACAACCTACTGTGAAAAAAATTACTAAGCCAAAACCAAAACCCTTGCCAAAAATAAAACCCAAGCCTAAGCCAAAACCGAAACCAAAACCGAAAAAAATCATTAAGCCAAAAGTAAAACCCAAGCCTGCTGTGATTCCAGAAGTGCTAGCTGAGGTTGAACCTGAACCTCCTCAAATTATTGAAGAAGCGATTGAAGAGCCGATTGAAGTTTTGGAAAAAGAGGTGACAGAAGAAGCTTCTGCACAAGCCCCATCGAGAGCTCAACTCGATGAGATTGATGCGTATCAAAGCTATCTGCGTAATATGATCTTTGCTAAAAAGCGTTACCCAACCAAGGCACGTCGTATGAATCATCAGGGCGAAGTGAAGGTGCGCTTTGTTATTGATGCTAAAGGAGAGATGCTAAGTTTTGAGATTGTGGGTTCAAGTGGACACCTTACACTTGATCGTGCAAGCAAAAAGCTTTTTAAACGCATAGGACGTTTTGATGCTCCTCCAGAAGCGATGTCAACACCATATGAAGTGAGTATTACACTACAATATACTTTACAATAGGAGAAAACGTGAATTTAATAGAGTTATGGACAACACAAGATTGGGTTGTCAAGATCTTGATGCTTGCATTTTTTGTAGCAACGATTATTATTTTAGAGAAGGTATATCATTTGATACGTATTCATCGCGTGATCAACAGACTTGATGCTAATGATCTTGAACATGTAGAGTTTGAACTGATTAAAGAGATGATCGATTCTATTGCATCTTTCGCTCAAAAAGAGCAAGCGCTTTATAATGCTAATATCGGTGTGCAACTTGAAAAATTTGATCAATATATGATGCGTTACATTGGATTTGTCGGACTGATTGCTATTTTGAGTCCGATGGTGGGTCTGATAGGTACTTTTTTTGGAGTCTGGCATGTTTTTGAAGGCGTTGGCTCCTTTGGTCTGAATGATCCTGGGATCATTGCCCGTGGTATTAAAGAGGTCTTGATTGACACCATGGCAGGTCTTATTGTGGCGGTTTATGCAACGATAGGGTACCGTTTATTAGAACTTTGGGTACGACAACTCTCTGTAAAATTTGAAGAGAAACTCTACCATTATGTTGGATTCAAAGATGCGGCGTAAACGTAAAGCGATAGATTTCAGGCTCGATATTGCTCCGGTTAATCTGATTGATCTTCTTTTGGTCTTGCTTATTTTCTTTGTGACAACGACCTCGTTTTTAAAGTTGCAAGTCATTGAATTGACGCTGCCAAATGCCGATGCAAGCCAGCAAATTAAATCCAAAAGTGAAGATTACTCTATTAGTATTGACCTTACATGTAAGACCTATCTCAATGCCAAGGCAGTAACTTTAGAAGTTTTGCAAGAAGAGCTAATGAGTCTTAAAGCAACGAGTCCCAAAGCACTGTTTCGAGTGGGAGCCGATGCAGCATCACCGCATGAGTGTTTTGTAAAGGTTTTAGATGTCTTACAAAAAGCGAAGATTGATAATATCACGATTTTAACGAAGCTAGAGGATAAAAAATAGTAAAAGGAGAGCGCATGACCTATCATTTGAAAGCACTTTTTATCTGGGAAGCAGAAGCTGTTGAGTGGATAGAACCTATTGAAAACAGTACTCTTGGCACTAAGATCTCAAGTTGCAGCTTAGAACTTTTTTTACAAGAGCCTTTAAAATATGTAGATGTAGGTGAGCATATACTTATTGGCGCTAGCACAGAAGGTATGGAAGCGTGCTTACATGTAGCGCTAAAATATGACCTCTCTATCGGACTTCTTCCCTTTTCAAGTCAAAAATCGCTGATTAGACATTATGGACTCTCTTCTAAACTTGATGATAATCTAGCGATTGCATTAAGACAGAGTGACGATCGGATTGATCTGGTTTTGTGTGGTGATAAATACATGCAGATGAAAGCATCTTTTGGTGATATCCCTCTAGTAAGCTCTATAAGTGAGCATGCGACTGTTTTAGGCTACTTTCGTAATCTCAAAATGGGTGTGAAACAGTTTTTTAAGATCATGATGCAGCAGGTTACCCTGAGTACCTCGAACGAGAAAAAAGTACAGACTGTTGTGAGTGGCATTTCAGTACTTCAATCGTCTCGTAGTGGTTTTTTCTCACAACTATCAGGGATTAACAATTCAAGTAGGGATTCTCAAGTGAAGATGATCCTTGTTTCGCCTTTCTCCGTCTTTGAGTATTTTAAATTTTTAATCTCTATTCTCTCCTTGTCTAAACATAAAACATCGCTTCCCAGTGCTATCGGTGTGATAAAATCTAAGGCGATATCTATTGAAGCGACACAATCAAAACGTCTCTATATTGACAGCAGTTTTTATGTCTATCTCCCGCTTACATGTAAGGTTGTTGAATCGGCGGTACGTCTAAGTGCTCCTGAAGCGTTTTGGGAAGGAAACCCTAAAATTGAGCAGAGTAAAGAGGTGGTACGCATTGATAACCTTCCTGATGAAAAAGAGAGTGTGAAGTATCGCGATAAGCATATTCCTCTATTTTCTTACGCTTCTGAAGAGCGTTTTCGAGATCTTTTTTCTGCCTTACGTGATGATGCGAACATGAACAGTATTTATGTGGTATTAATGCTTCTGAGTACTTTATTAGCCACAATAGGTCTTTTTGCAAACTCCAATGCCGTGGTTATAGGTGCGATGCTTTTAGCACCGCTTATGGCACCTATTGTCTCTTTTTCTATGGGGCTTTTACGGGCAGACTCCTATCTTTTAAGAGCCTCAATGATAAAAATAGGGTGGGGAATTATTTTAGCGCTTAGCGCATCAGCTCTCGTTACCCTCATTTTACCCACAATGGAATTGACGACAGAGATGAAAGCTCGTATTAATCCCACCGTTTTAGACCTGGGTGTGGCGATCATATCAGGGATTGCGGCGGCGTACTCAAAATCTTACAAAGAGATTATTCAGTCGTTAGCGGGTGTGGCGATTGCGGTGGCTTTAGTCCCACCACTTTCAACGGCAGGTATTGGTCTGGGTCAAGGTGATATGTTGGTGTTTTTACAAGCTTTTCTTCTCTTCTTTACGAATCTGATAGGAATCGCTTTGGCTGCGACATTGACCTTTTTAATTTTGGGATATTCAAATGTGCTTAAGAGTAAAAAAAGCCTTTTTGCCATTACGGCGATTATGTTTATGATTACCTTTCCGCTTTATGCTTCATTTCATAAAATTGTTGAAAAAGAGCAGATGTCTAAAGCAACGCGTTATGAGCGTTTTTTAGTCAATGGAAAGTATCTGATCGTCAAAGAAGCGAAGCTTCGTTATAGTGAAGGCAAAGATGTTCTTGATATTAAGCTTAATGTGAGAGAAGCACTTAATCGTGATGACCTGCATCAGCTAAAAGTGAAGATTGAGAAGAATTTTAAGCGTGAACTGCGCATCAATGCGACTGTGGAGTACATTTTATGAATCCGTTTATTTTTTGGAGCCTTTTTATTGTTTTACTGAGTGGATGCGAGCCAAAAAAGTCAATTTTACCCAGTGGAAAAAAGGTGATTGTGAATGTTATCGCTTCTCAAAGCGGTGCACAAAAAGCTTATGGTTACCAAGGGCTTCAAGGACTTAAAGCGGCACAGAGTTTATATCCACTTCTGCCAAATGGTGATGAAATTATCATTAAGATTCATGATGATGCGTCACATTGTGAGAAATCAAAAGCTTTTATCCGTGCAATGGATGAGAATGTGAGTGCTCTCATCACTTTTTTTAATAGCGATATGCAGCTGTGTACGACTCATGTCATTGAAAAGCTAAAGTTACCCACCTTATCGGCGATTGCAACGCATAATGAGTTTACTACAAAGAGTCAGTATTTGACGCGTTTGAGTATGTCTAATAGCATCGAAGCAGAGATCAGTGCATCCTATATCCGAGATGAGATGCTACTTAGTCGTGTTGGTATTGTGTACAGTGAAGAGAGTCTCTTTTCACGTTCATTGGCAGAGATGTTTCAAGAGAATTTTTCTTCAATAGGTGGTGATGTGATTGCTATGATGCGTATTGAATCACTTGAAAACTCTCAAGAAGATCTTCAAAGACTTCTCGATACCTTTGATCTTGATCTCATCTATTTTACTACAGATGCCATACAGAGCTATCGCTTTTTACAAGCTTTTAATAAACTTGATACGGATATCAAACTTTTTGCATCGGATGGGCTTTTAAGTGATATGCAAAAGCATTATCCCAAAGAGATGCATATCTTAGATGGGATTTTATTGGTAGAGCATTATAGTAATGATATGTACAAGAATGGGCACGCTTTAGCTTTTATTGAGTATTTTAACAATGCGGATTTAACGATTAACTCTTTTGCTGGTCTTGGGTATGAAGCGTATCAATTTCTTTATGTTGCACTCAGTATGTGTCCAGATTATTCTCGTGAATGCATCAATACCAAGCTTCGAAATTCAGAACCTATGGAAGGTCTAGTCTCTGTCATGCAGAGTAAAGATGGAAACATGCAGCGACCCGTTTATATCAATGAAGTCAAAAATAGTCAAATGCTTCGTAAGGTTAAGGTTTATTGAGAGTGACTCTTAGGAATCAGAATTGAATAAAATGTAAATCTTAGGGATTGCTATTTTAGTTCTAGTCACACTATTTTATGAGGAGCATAGCCTTAGCTACGCGACGATTAAAATCGTTTGACTAGGGCTAAAAGAGTACGCTAAGATTTATGTTTTATTTAATTTTGATTCCTTAGGCACTACGGTTGTCTAAGACAGAATCTAATGCAGCTTCATAAGAGGGATAAAGTGAAGAGTCAACCATTGCAAAGTTCATAATGGCCTCTTGTTTGATGTCGATGCTATTACCGCGCCAATGACTCCATAAAGCGTGAACTGATTCCATCATAGCGACAGCGTGTTTTAGCGCATCAGGCGTGGTGGAATTCTTTGCAGTGTAGCGTAAGATATCGACAACATCATCATCAACATTCCAGTGTGCTAAAATCTGAGCAGATATTTCAAGTGTTGTTGCACCCACAATATCGCGTTCAGCTTGGGAAATACTGATACCCGTAGCAATCTTATCATGAAATAGGGTGACTTTATCTTCTTGTACTAAGAGATGGGAAATAAGAATCTTTCCAATGTCAGATAAAAAAGTCGCAAGTCGTAGCGCATTAGCATTGGCAGGGCGGACTCTTTTACTCCACTCGTTCATCAAACGCATCTGCGTCATGGTATTAAAGAGAAACTCTTTTTCACTCAATTTATAAGGGCTAAGATCAAAATTATAATTATTGTGTAAGGCTACGAGGAGTGCAATAGAGAAGATCTCATTTTCACCCAGTTGTGAACACGCTGTTGTAATGGAAGTGATTTTGTTTTTCATACCGTAGTAGGGTGAATTGATTAATCCTAATAGCTTAGCACTTAAGACAGGATCGCTTTCAACAATTCTTGAAATATCTTTAATAGAGCGTTCGGGATTAAGCCGAATCAGGTTTAAATCCATAACGGATTGAGGTAAGGGTGGCGTTGCATCTATAGTTTTTGACAAGAGTAACATGGGGTTCCTCCTTGGTATGTATTAGAAAAGTATAGGCTCTTTATTTAAATGAATAGTTACTGATTTGGATATGATAGCGATGAAAGATGTCAATATGATGTGAGGTGGATAGTGAAGAATATTATAATGCTAGGTGACTCTTTAAGCTTTAGAAATGATTGGAATTCCATGTTGAAGCGTGAAGATATCATCAATAAAGGTAGTGATGGAGATACCAGCAGTGGTCTCTTATATCGATTAGATCGTATTGCACTCGATAAGGTTAGAGCCGTATGCATTATGATTGGAATTAATGATATTGGTCAAGGTGGACGTGCTAAGGAGATCTTTGAGCGCTATGAGATGATTGTTAGGCATTTTATGAAGCATAATATTGAGCTGATTATACAGTCAACTCTCTATGTCTCAGAACTCTTTTATGAGTATGAGTCGATTAATGGCGAAGTGGATCTTTTAAATCGTAAATTAAAAGCTTTAGCTAAAAAACACGATATTGTATTTCTTGATGTCAATATTCATTTAAGCACTAAGGGTGCTTTGCAAGGTATTTATACTCATGATGGTGTGCATCTTAATGCAAGAGCCTATGAAGTCTGGAGTCGCTATCTTTACCCCTTGCTCTAAATTGAAAAGCTAAGGAATCAGAATTGAATAAAATGTAAATCTTAGGGAATGCTATTTTAGTTCTAGTCACACTATTTTATGAGGAGCATAGCCTTAGCTACGCGACGATTAAAATCGTTTGACTAGGGCTAAAAGAGTACGCTAAGATTTATGTTTTATTTAATTTTGATTCCTAAGTGAAAATCAATATAAATCCAATACAATTCGCTCAAATACTTACGAGTTTAAAGGACTTATATGTTTAAAATTATTGTAGAAAAAGAGTGCGGCTGTTTCAAGCGTAGTACCTTTGAAAACAGTACTGTTGTAGAATCAAAAGATGATGCCATGATGCAATCACTTGATATGCTTAACCAGATGAATTCAGAATTTTGTGGTAAACATGGATTTAAACTTTTAGAAGTTGAAAATGACTTTGTCATTGCCATGAATGACTCAACAACAGGCGGCTGCTGTGGTGGTGGGTGTTCCACTCACTAGGCGTCTATTGACGCCCACCTTGCTTGCCATTTTGTGAACCACCATTGCCTCTGTTTCCTGATTGATTTCCGTTTTGTGAATTACCATTGCCCGTATTTTCTGACTGATTTCCATTTATAGGCTGTGGATACTCCTCACTTGTTTTACAAAAATCATCTCCGAGTACACAACACCCCTCATTAACTCCCCTATTTTGCAAAGCATTATTAAAAGCCCAGTAGTGACTGTAACTTCCAGATAATAGACTTTGAAAGACGATAACAAGATCAGGTGCACCTTCAGCGATTTCAATATCTCTTAAAAGATCGTTAATGTCAGTAACTTCAACCATACAACCTACCTCAAGAGCATCTTGTAAGGACTGGCTTCCTTTGGCATAGAGTGTATCATAAAGAGTATTTAAGACTTCAATACTATATGCTCCACTTGAATATGCTGTTAAGTTATCTGCATCATAGCCACCTGAATAATCGGTTTCATTAAGAATATTGAGATCATATTTTTCAATGAGACTCTCAATAGAAGCTTGGTGCCTAGTCTCTGCTTTGGTTGCTATGTTGTACAGTGTCTGCGATGGGGTAAGTGCATTAAGATTAAGGTAGATATCTTTAGCAAGTTTCTCTTCATTCCACATGTAAGCAAGCGTGTGTTTCTGCTCATCACTAAGATCAGATAGTCCTAAAGTATTAATAATAGTTTCATTGGCAGTTTGAGTACCTGTCTCAACAAGTTCTTCAACTTGCTCTTCATTTAAGGTTTGTACATTCATCTCTTCATTGATGAGCATATATTCATGCTCGGCTGCGCTCATATTTGAAGCCTTATAGGTATTGCGACGATCATTAAGACGATTATGAACGCGATCCATATCACGACCTTGCAGTTTTATTGGTTCTGAGATATTGTTCTTAACACAATATTTATACATCTCATCACTAAGAGCAGCGATATCTTTATCCATTGTCGGTGTTTTACGTAACACTTCATCTTCACTTAGTCCAAACTCTTTCATATAACTGTAGAGTTCGCCATTTTGTGCCATGGTCGTAGCCATCGTCATCACATGACCTTCACCAGTCATAAGTTGAAGCTGTTGCATACTTACGTCTCCATTATCAACGACTCCGTTGCGGTTTATATCGATATAACCCCCATAGCTTTTAACAGGATACTCAGGAGCATAAAAACGATAAACGCCCTTACCTTGACTTTGGCCTTTTTGTCCCTTAGCATCAACAACGAGTGCATTAAGTACTGGGCCACGTTCGACGGTGATATCTGTTGGTGTTATGTCACTTGTTTCTTGGCCATAACGCTCGGGTGCGTTAGAGTCTGAGCCACATCCTACTAATAAGAGAGCCGTAAAGATTGAGGCAGTTAATGTATGAGTTTTCATAATAGATCCTTGTTGGTGATAAGTTTTTATAGTGGTAGTATGACTTAGGAGTGTTAGTGAAGTGTAAGTGAATACGTTAGTAGTAATATCCTAATCTAAGCTCTACAAAATGCTCATTAGCAGTATCAGTAAGCCCATAAGAGTAGGTGAAAGTG
>JAYEGP010000123.1:0-3511 GCA_034659135.1 Campylobacterota bacterium | reverse complement strand
TATTCAGGGGCTTAATTCCGATGAGGCTTTAAAACGCCTAGAACAGTACGGTCTTAATGAGATGCCTCCTCCTAAACGAAAATCACTCTTAGAACGCTTTTTACTTCAATTTCATAATATCTTAATCTATGTACTTCTTGCTGCCTCTTTGGTTACGGCGCTCTTGGGACATTGGATTGACACCAGTGTTATCTTAGGTGTTGTCATCATCAACGCTATTATTGGCGTGGTTCAAGAGGGAAAAGCTGAAAAAGCACTTGATGCTATTAGAAAAATGCTTTCGCATCAGTCCATGGTACGACGAGATGGAAAATTGCTCAATACACCAGCAACACAACTGGTTCCTGGTGACATTGTTTCACTCCAATCAGGAGACAAGGTCCCCGCTGATCTAAGACTCATACAACTCAAAGAGCTACGTATCGATGAAGCACTTTTAACAGGGGAGTCTCTTCCTGCAGATAAAAACATCGCGCACTTACCCCAAAAAACATCCATTGCCGATAGGAGATGTATGGCCTATTCAGGAACACTCGTTACCTATGGAACAGGTATAGGTATTGTGGTGGCTACGGCAGAAGAGACACAGATCGGTAATATCAACTCTATGCTTCGCGATGTTGAAACACTTACCACACCACTCTTACGTCAAATCGATGGTTTTGCTCGGCTTTTAACATTGGGTATTGTTATGTTCGCTTCTATCGCTTTTGGAATCGGGTTTTTGATCCACAACTATACCGCAGTAGAGATGTTTATGGCGGCTGTTGGTCTTGCAGTAGCTGCTATTCCAGAAGGGCTTCCTGCGATCATGACTATTGCCTTAGCCATTGGGGTTCAGAAAATGGCAGGACGCAATGCCATCATTCGTCGGCTCCCCGCTGTAGAGACTTTGGGTTCGGTCACTACTATCTGTTCGGATAAGACAGGAACCCTTACATGTAATGAGATGACTGTTCGTACCATCATTAGTGCCCGATCGACGTATGAGGTAAGCGGCAGTGGTTATGATCCTCATGGTGAAGTGAGTCATCATGGCTCTCAGATCAACCCTGAAGATGATGCCCTGCTCACTAAACTTGCTCATGCCTCAATACTCTGTAATGACGCTTCTCTAAGCAATAAAGATAACAAATGGATGATTCAAGGTGATCCCACCGAAGCGGCACTTGTTGTTTTTGGGATGAAATGTGCCCTTGAACCTCATCTGGAGCAGACGCGCGCTCTTCGTACCGACGTCATACCTTTTGAATCCCAACACAGCTTTATGGCAACCCTTCATCACAACCATGAGAAAGAAGCCATCGTCTATATCAAAGGATCCCCAGAACAGATACTGAGTCGTTGTCATTCTCAAGACCTAGGAGCTCAGCAAGAAGCGCTAAACCCTAGCTACTGGCATGCACAGATGGATAAAATTGCCCAAAAAGGGCAGCGGCTTTTAGCTATTGCTTACAAACCTATGCCAAGCGATACTTTAGAATTAAGCTTTAGTGATGTTGAACACGAGCTTGTACTTCTTGGAATTATTGGAATGATTGATCCTCCGCGAGAAGAAGCCATTGCCGCAGTCACGGCCTGTCATCAAGCCGGAATACGCGTTAAGATGATTACGGGAGATCATCTTCTTACCGCAACTTCCATAGGCAAACTATTAGGAATTGGTAATGGTAGCAAGACCTTGTCTGGTGGCGAATTATCAACTATCAGTGACGCAAAACTTCGTGAAATCATTGATGATATTGACATCTTTGCTCGCACCACACCTGAGCAGAAACTCCGTCTCGTCACCGCGCTCCAAGCCAATGGGCATGTTGTTGCGATGACAGGTGATGGTGTCAACGATGCCCCGGCACTTAAACGCGCCGATGTTGGTATTGCCATGGGAGAAAAAGGGACAGAAGTCTCTAAAGAAGCCGCAGAGATTGTACTCTCGGACGACAATTTTGCCTCCATAACCCACGCTGTTGAAGAGGGACGAACCGTCTATGACAATCTTAAAAAATCCATACTTTTCATCTTACCTACCAATGGTGGTGAAGCTTTGATTATTCTGGCAGCTATTGTGATGGGGCGGATGCTTCCTATCACTCCGGTTCAAATTCTCTGGGTCAATATGATTACCGCTGTCACACTTGCCTTGACCCTCGCTTTTGAATCGGCTGAAAAAGACATTATGAAACGTCCTCCTAGAGAATCTGCCGAGCCTCTGCTCTCAAAAATGCTTATCTGGCGCATCAGTTTTGTATCAATAATTTTAATGCTAGGTACCTTTGGACTCTTTGTCTGGTTTCGAAATACAGGAAGCTCTATCGAAGAGGCGCGGACCATTGCCGTCAATACCCTTGTCTTTTTTGAGATTTTTTATCTTTTTAATGCACGGCATTTTACTGCATCAGCATTTAACAAAGAGACCTTACTCGGAAACCCTTACGCCATCTATGCCACAGGTCTGCTCATCATTTTTCAACTCCTCTTTACCTATGCACCACCGATGCAAAAACTTTTTCAGACCAGTGCATTAAGTCTGGGGCACTGGCTCATTATCATTGCAGTAGCTTCGAGTGTGTTTTTTCTCGTAGAAGCTGAGAAGTGGGTATTACGAAAAAAGAGAGTGCACTAGAACTCAAAAAAGTTTGAATCCAAGTTCGCATACTTGATTGAAAATATTTTGAGCAAATTCATGTCATTAAAGTCAATATCTATATCAATTCGACTTATGAGTGTCTCTAGTTTATGAATTTTTGGAATAGAAACTGATTTATCTTCCATGGCAGCTTTTAGCCACTCTTTAGATTGAAAGTTAGCCATAAAGTTTTACACCTTTGTTAACTATCACTTTACTAAAAGAACTACCCATGTCTATGAACTTTTTATTCATAGCTCTTGTATGGGTGATTGTGTCTATAGGTATAATAGTTTGTAGATCTTTTATTGCTTTTGAAACTTTTAGTTTTATATCCATACTTTCTTTAAAACTCTGAGGGATAAACTCATCTTTAGTAACCACATACAAATCTATATCGCTATCCTTATTTGGAGTGCCATATGCAAAACTTCCAAATAAAATAACTTTATCTAAATCTAATGGCTTAAGTCTTCTGATGATTTCTTGTTTCATAGTTTCAATATTTATCATAATGCTATTGTAGCATAAGGCATGCTGTACACTCTTTTTAAATCACACAAAAGCTTAAGAGCTTAAGGGGTTGGTGACTCTATTTCTTTCCTTGCGTTCTCGTTATTAGTAGTGTATTACCAATGATAAAGGTGCCTGACATTTTTTTACATGTAACAACTTTTTTGATGTTGCTTTTTAGCCTTACATGTAAGCAATGATAGAATGTGAGTTTTACGAAACTTATACTGATGTCCTCGTATGGTACTAACTTAAGCGCCAAAGCCCCAAAAACAAGGGATTTAAAAGTATCCTTTATAATCGTAGTAGTTGATTATTCTTTGTCTTATGCCCCAAAAATAGGGACCAATATAAAGAATACAATAAATTTGA
>JAYEGP010000122.1:0-3525 GCA_034659135.1 Campylobacterota bacterium | reverse complement strand
TTGTAAGAATTTTTACTCATGGCCGAGACGGCCAAGGAAGATTGGTAACTTAGCTAAACCAGCCCTTGACTTTTTCAAATGCTGATTCAAAAGTACTCTCATGAGGTTTCGATTCGATACCAAATGACTCTTGAAGTTTGGAGAGCATCTCACGCTGTTCATCATTGAGTTTTTTAGGATAGGTGATATTGACTTGAGCGATAAGATCCCCTTTTCCGTGGCCATGAACATCAGCGATACCTTCATCACGAAAATGAAACTGCTGTTTATTTGTGGTGCCTACATCGAGGTTAAGTTCAAGTTCACCCGTTAATGAAGGAATACTTATCGTCTCTCCTGCAACGGCTTGCGTGAAGAAAACAGGAACTTCGAGGTAAACATCATTTCCATTACGAATGAAATGTTTATCTTCTTGAACATGAAAGGTGACATAAAGATCACCACGACTGCCGCTTTTGCCTATATTACCTCTACCTGAGACGCGTAAACGGTTCTCTGAGTCAATTCCAGCAGGAACTTTAATGGTGACTGTTTCTGAGATCTCATCGAAACCTTGTCCTTTACAATCAGGACATTTCTCAGCAGGCATCGTACCTTCACCATGACAGGCGGGGCAGGTTTGTGAGAAGGTCATAAAACCTTGACGTACATAAACTTGACCCTTACCGCCACACTGGTTACAACTGGTCTGTTTGCCACCTTTTGCACCCGTACCGGTACAGCTCTTACATGATGATTTATACTTAAACGCTACCTCTTTTTCACAACCAAAGATTGCCTCATTAAAACTGATAGAGAGTTCGACACCAAGGTCTAGTGGGTATTTGTCGGTATCTCTGCGTGAACGACGTGAACCGCCACCACCCATACCACCACCGTTAAACATCTCTTCAAAGATACTGCCAAGGTCGTCAAACCCACCACTAAAACCTCCTGATGAGCGACCACCGCCACCCATTCCTTGAAGACCTTCTTTGCCGTAGCGGTCATAAATAGAGCGCTGTTTATCATCACTAAGGGCTTGATACGCTTCGTTACAGAGTTTGAATTTGTGCTCTGCTTCTTGATCATCAGGATTGGTATCAGGATGATATTTCTTTGCCATCTTGCGGTAGGCTTTCTTAATGGTGGTCTTGTCAGCACTTTGACTGACCTCTAGTATTTCGTAATAGCTTAATTCTTCCAAGTTGTGTTACCTAAATTTTTTCGAAATTATAGCAAAAAGAACGTATAATTGCATTATGATAAAAATAATTACTTCAATACTTTTATTTATATTCTTCTTTGGCTGTTCTAAACAAGAACCTATGGTATTTGATTCGATGCCTAACACACACTTAATACTAGATAATATTAATGAAAATGAGCTGGCTAATGATGATGAATATGAAAGGATATTAGAGCATTTTAAGAGTAATTGCCAGTACTCACGTGTGAAGAAACTTTACCCTGCTATGTGTGAAAAAGCCTTACATGTAAAGAGTGCTTCATCATTTTTTCTAAACAATTTTGATCGCTATAAGGTTTTAGAAGATGCCGATCACAAAGAAGGACTCTTAACGGGATATTTTGAACCCTTATTAAAAGGTTCACGCACCAAGCAAGGGCCTTATCGCTATCCACTCTATGAGCCTCCTGAAGATCTCTTACATGTAAAGCTTGGTGATGCGTATCCTGAACTTAAAAACATGCGTCTTCGTGGACGATTAGTAGATAATAAAATCGTACCCTACGAAGATAGAGCATTGATAAACGCTTCACAAAACAGTCGCTCTGTTATCTGTTATGTTGATGATAGAATTGCGCGATTTTTTCTTGAAGTTCAAGGTTCAGGTAGAGTAGAGCTTGAGAGTGGCGAAACAATTTTTGTTGGTTATGCGGATCAAAATGGACATGCCTATACGTCCATAGGAAAGAAGCTTATTGACAAGGGTGCTATCAAAAGAGAAGCGATCTCTTTGCAAAGTATTGCGCAATGGTTACAACAACATCCTGAATCTCTTGATGAGATCTTACATGCAAACCGCTCATTTGTCTTTTTTAAAGAACGCTCTTATGGTGCTACGGGCGCTATGGGAATTGAGTTGACACCAAAGTACTCTGTAGCGGTTGATCCGAGTTACATACCATTGGGTTCACTTTTAAGTATAAAAAGTAAATCGTATAATCAGATGGTTTTTGCAGAAGATACGGGCGGTGCGATTCGTGGAAGCGTAAGGGCTGATCTCTTTTTAGGTTTTGGTGATGAGGCACTTGAAAAAGCAGGAACGCTTAATGAAAAACTTGAACTTTTCATGTGGCTTCCAAAGAATTATCAGGGTACAATTTAATAATGAAATCATTAGAAAAATTCAATACCCTTGTCGAGGCATTAGAGAGTTTACCGACGATTGGTAAAAAGTCTGCAACACGTTTAGCGTATCACATGCTAATGCATGACAGTTTTGGTGCCATTAAAATAGCGCATGCGATAGAAAATGCCCTGGGAAGTATTAAAAAGTGTCTTGAATGCGGAGGTATGAGTGAAGATGAACTCTGTTATATCTGTTCGGATGAGCGACGAAACCCTAAGGTGTTGTGCATTGTTGAGAGTGCAAAAGATATCTTGATGTTTGAAGAAAATGCCCTTTTTGATGGGCACTATTTTGTTCTTGAAGCACTTGATGCATTAGATATCTCTCACCTTCGCTCTCGTGTGAACCGTGGTATTGAAGAGGTGATTTTTGCGATGACACCTTCGATTGCCAATGATGCGGTGATCTTATTTATTGAAGATAAACTCCAAGATAGCGATGTGCGTTTTTCACGTATTGCTCAGGGTGTTCCAACAGGTGTTAGTTTAGAAAACATTGATATGTTATCACTCTCACGTGCATTAGAAGATAGGGTAAAGGTTTAGTATGTTACAAAAAGACAAGACGGTAAAGATCCAGTATTTGGCTCTGTAGGCTTAAGAAAGAGTGCTCCGAAGTATGCCATTCCTCAAGAGGAGATGACTCCGCGCAATGCTTATCAGATTGTTCATGATGAGCTCATGCTTGATGGCAATTCACGACTTAATTTAGCAACCTTTGTTACCACATGGATGGAGCCAGAAGCGAAACAACTTATGAGTGAAACCTTTGATAAAAACATGATTGACAAAGATGAATATCCTCAAACCGCTCAGATTGAGATGCGTTGTGTCAATATGCTAACGAAGCTGTTTCATGGACATACTAACAAAGAAAATGATGCCTGCGGATGCTCTACTATTGGTTCGAGTGAAGCCTCTATGCTTTGTGGAATGGCGATGAAGTGGAACTGGAGAGCTAAGCGTAAGGAGCAGGGTAAAGATACGACAAGACCAAATTTTGTAGTGGGTTCTGATGTACAAGTATGTTGGGAAAAGTTTTGTGTATACTGGGATATAGAGATGCGAACCGTAGAGATGAATCCAGACCATGGCTATACGTTTGATCCTGCAAAAGCGATAGCCTTATGCGATGAAAACACGATGGGAGTTCTTGCGATATTAGGTACGAC
>JAYEGP010000121.1:0-16454 GCA_034659135.1 Campylobacterota bacterium | reverse complement strand
AGATGACAGCTCTAGTAGATATGGGTATTTTAGAGCTTCTTGAGATGCTTAAAGCCAATGTCGAAGAGAAACTTTACCAGCAAGAACTTGATAAAGTGAAGACGCTTATTATGCCTGATATGCTTGGTGAACGTTTTAAGATGATACGGTTTCGGAAAAACCAATCATAAAACTGTACACTTTGTTGGATTAAATGGTCATATATCCCAACAGGAGAGTAAGCCTCATTCCTCAAACAGATGCTGATGTTGAAAACATCTACAAACAAGCAGATGAACTACTTTATAGAGCTAAAGAGAGTGGTAGAAACCAGTCTGTAATTGATTCACTATAAGGTTATCCATTGTATGTTCTTACTTAAAGAGTTGAGAATGTGAACCTATTCTAGCTAAGTATAAAGTATTATTTTTAATTTTATAGATGACAAGTAAATCACCACTGATATGAAACTCACAAAATTCATCCCACATACCTTTAAGTTGATGATCTTTGGATTCAACGGGTAGATTTTCTTCTTTTAGTAAGCTTGTCACATACACTATATATTTCATGTAAAGTTTATCTGTAAACTTAATTTTTGAGTACTCTTTTAAAAATATCTTTGTTCTAAAGAGTTTTAGCATACTCTTTACTCTCTTCTAAAAACTCATCAAAATTTATAGTTATTCCATCTTCTTCTTCAACTTCTTGCATAGCTTTTAACGTTTCATCATTGGGTAGTTTTATATCAAAAGGTAAACCTTTTGTGAGTTTTACTTTATTTAAAAAAATATTTATTGCATCGGTAACACTTAGATTATACTCTTCAAATATTTCCTTGGCTTCATCCCAAGCAACAGCGTCAACTTTTATAGATGTCTGTCTTCTAGCAACCATAGTAATTCCTTTGAAGTATTATAACATAAAACCTTGTATTTAGATTTGAAACCTCACAGTAATGATATTTTTGATATAGTACAGTATAAGTATTTAATATAATAGGAACATTCCATGGAAGTTAAGACTTTGCCTAGTCAGATTATTGATTATGTTATTGAGAATAGTAGTGATGGCTTTTGGGCTACAGATACTATGGGCAAAATCATTGAAGTCAATAGTACCTATTGCAAGTTGAGTGGCTATAGTGAGGCAGAGTTACTCTCTATGCACATTTCAGATCTTGAAGTTATGGAGTCTGCTAAAGATACCAAAGCACATATGGAAAAAATTATCAAATTTAAAAGTGATCTTTTTGAGACAAAGCACCGAAAAAAAGATGGGGAACTCATAGCCTTTGAAGTTTCAGCAACCTATATTGAAGATGATGGCGGTAAATTTATAGCGCTGCTTCGTGATATTACGGAGAAAAAAGAGTTTCTTAACACCTTAGAAAGAAGTAAGGAAAATCTCAAATTAGCTCAGGCTATCGCTTCGATCGGGCACTGGGAACTTGATCTCGACGGGAACAGACTTTACTGGTCTGATGAAGTGTATCGCATTTTTGGACTTCAAGCTCAAGAATTTGATGCTACTTATGAAGCATTTTTAGAGCATATCCATCCTGAAGATCGAGATCTTGTAAATACCGCTTACTCTGAGTCTGTAGAAAATAAAAATTCGTATCAAATCACACACCGTGTCATAACAAAGCAAGGCACACTTAAATATGTTGAAGAGCGCTGTACCCATATCTATAATAGCGATGGTGAGGTCATTCGTTCTATAGGAACAGTACATGATATTACACGCAGAGTGGAGAGTGAAAAAAAACTCAGGCTTATTTCGAATGTTTATGAGTATTCGAGTAATGCCATTATTATTACGGATCAAAAAAATAAAATCGTATCAGTTAATAGATCTTTTGAAGAACTTACCGGTTATCGTGAAAATGAGATCATTTCTAAAAATCCAAGAGTCCTGAGTTCAGGTTGGGGTGACAAGGCATTTTACAAAGAGATGTGGAAGGGGATTCACAATAATGGCATATGGAAAGGAGAAGTCTGGGATCGAAAGAAAAACGGAAAGCTTTATGCTGCATCGACGTCAATTATTACTGTAAAAGATAAAGATGACGTGGTTGTTAATTACATTGGAATCTCTCATGATATTACAGAAGTAAAAGAGAAAGAAAAGCAGATTGAGCAGTTGGCATATTATGACTTTTTGACTAAGTTGCCAAACCGTAAACTTTTTGAGCAAGAGGTAGAGAGCTATATTAAATCCTCACACTATAATAATACGAAATTTGCCATTCTTTTTTTAGATCTTGATAACTTTAAATGGGTTAATGACTCTTTGGGACATCACTATGGCGATAAGGTACTGGTACATGTAAGTAGTCTTCTTAATGCAATTGTTAGTGATGATGCTATTTTAGCCCGAATTGGTGGCGATGAGTTTGTTGTTATGACACCTTATAATACGCCGCTTCATATCTCTCAGTTGGCTACTAAAATTATTGAGAGTGTTCGTTATCCTATCCTCGTAGGAAAATCCGAAGTCAATGTAGGTTGGAGTATCGGCATCAGCCTTTTTCCAGAGAACGCAACAACATATGATACGCTTTTACAAAGTGCTGATACTGCAATGTATAAAGCCAAAGATCAAGGTAAAAATACCTTTAAATACTATAGCGACACCATGAATGAAATCGCCAAAAGAAGACTTGAACTTGATACTAGGTTGCGTTACGCTGTTGATCATCATGAATTCGCTCTGGCGTATCAGCCTAAGTACTCATGTGCTAAAAAAGAGACGATAGGGTTTGAAGCATTGATTCGCTGGAATGACAGTAAACTTGGATTTGTCTCTCCTGATGAATTTATTCCCTTAGCTGAGCAATCAGGTTATATCTACGATATCGGTTTATGGGTCATGAAAAAAGCATTTGAAGATCTCAATAGAATTCATTCTCAATATAATGACAAAAAATTCTCGATGGCTATAAATATTTCAGGTAAACAGCTTGAAGATCACCGTTTTTTAAAGGATGTCAAAGCCTTGTTGGATGAGTATCAGATTCAAACGGATTGCATTGAATTTGAAATTACTGAGACAGCTGTGATGGAAAATATTCAACACGTTATTTCCATACTTCAAGAGATCAGGGCGTTGGGTATTAAACTAGCCATTGATGATTTTGGTACAGGTTACTCTTCAATGGCGTATTTAAAAAAGATGCCACTCGATACCCTAAAAATAGATAGAGAATTTATATCTGATATTGATCAAGATAATGAAGATAGAGCGATCGTAGAAGCCACGATCGCATTAGCCAAAAGCTTGAAGCTTAAAACTGTAGCTGAGGGTGTAGAGACGCTTGAGCATTCTAAAATACTTTACGGTATGCAGTGTGATATCTTTCAAGGATATTTTTATGCGAAACCACTTTTCCTTGAAGAGCTATTGAAATTTTTACGAGATTAAGTCAGAAATTTTAAATGTTTTTAAAAAATATGCACTACCTTTTCCTTGCAATGATGGTGCTAGGAGTGCTTTTTTTAGCGATAAATCTTTATAGTGGCTATCAGTTCAAAACAGAGCCATTATCAAAAGAGATTCAAGCAAAGATTGATGCCAAAGAAGAAGAGGTCATCTCAAATATCAAAAAGCATTACGGTGTTGATTTTAGAGTACCTCTCATCATCTCCAATGCCTTGCCCTCAAATCTTTATGGTGTTGCTGTTTTAAGTGAACGAGGAAGCATTAAAGTCTATATCAATAAAAAACGTATTCGTGAATCTTTAGATTACATTTTAGATGATGTTATAGCGCATGAATATGCACATGCGGTGATGTTTGCCTCAGGAAATCACTCTCGTAAAGAGGGACACTCTGCGCAGTGGCAAGAGATCTGTAAAAATTTAGGCGGGAGTCGTTGTGATCGTTTTGTCAATCATAATGATATAATTTATGGAAAAATTACTTTTTAAGATTAAGGAAAAGAGCTGCTTATGAGATACTTACTGATAGTCTGTTTAAGTTTATGGTTATGGGCTGACGCAGTTGATGGGCGTACTGCCTTGCATGATAGCGTGTATAGTGAAGATGAAACATTGACACGCACCTTAATAAAAGAGGGGAGTGATGTTGATGCACAAAATGCTGCGGGTTTAACTCCTTTGCATATTGCGATTAAAAAGCGTGATCTGAAAATGGCGAAGATATTGCTTGATGCGGGTGCCGATATTGATGCTGAAGATAATAGAGGCAATACTGCCCTTATTTTGGCGGTAAAAAAGAAGAACCTTAACTTAGTTAAATTTGTTGCTTTGCATGGTGCTGATTTAGATTTAGCTAATGATGATACTATTTCACCACTGCATCAAGCGGCATTTAGTGGAAATGAATATATTGTAGAGTTTTTACTTGAAACGGGAGCTGACCCTTTCATTGAAAATGATGGAGGATACACTCCCTTTGATTTTGCAGTAGCACGTAAAAATAATGCTGTAGTTGAGATCTTATCAACGTACATGAGGAAGAAAAAATGATAGTAAAAGTAAATGGTGAAAGTGTTACATGTAAGGAAAGTGACACGATGGCTGATCTGATTGCTGCTTTACAGTTAGAGGGCAAGGTGATGGCGGCTGCGGTCAATATGAACATTGTTAAGCAAGATAGCTGGAATGAACATCAACTCAATGACAATGATGTCGTTGAGCTTTTAGACTTTGTCGGTGGTGGTTGAGCTTATACCAAGATGAGCCTGTTCTATGGCAACCACTGCAATTGCATAATCGCCATCATGGGTGATAGAGAGGGATATCCCTCTGATATGAAAATTCTTTTTTAGCTTTTGCGACACTTTAAGAAGCGGAGCCCCTTTAGCATTTTTGCTAATCTCAATATCATGAAAGCTACACTCTTTACCGATACCTGTTCCAAGTGCTTTGGAGCAAGCCTCTTTGGCAGCCCAAAAGCCAGCGGCAGTATTGAAATTCTTTACATGTAAGATCTCTTGAGGGGACAAAAAACGCAAGAGCGCTTTTTCACCAAAACGATCCATCATACGTTTCATACGATCGATTTTGATAAGATCGATACCTATCATGGATTCAAGCACAAATTTAAAATCACATTTTGCCTTTCTCGCAATTATATACAAAGTTCAGTGATATTAAAGTTATGATACAAGTTTAGCTCTAATTAGATAAAATAAAACTCTTATAAAGTTTCAAAATCAAAAGGTTTAATAATAATGAGTGAGAACAGAGATTTTTTACGTACAATAGTTGAACAGGACTTAAAGTCAGGCAAGTATAAAGAGGTTGTCACAAGATTTCCTCCAGAGCCTAACGGCTTCCCCCACATTGGACATGCTAAATCTATTGTTTTAAATTTTGGTATTGCACGTGATTATCAGGGACACTGTAACCTAAGAATGGATGATACCAATCCTACTACAGAAGATACAAAATATGTAGAGGCCCTCAAAGACGCAGTGGAGTGGCTAGGGTTTAATTGGGATGATAAAGTAAAATTTACTTCGGATTACTTCCCTGAACTCTACGGTTATGCCATTGAACTGATTAAAATGGGCAAGGCATACGTTGATAGTTTAAGTGAAGATGAGATACGTGAATATCGTGGTAGCGTTACAGAACCTGGAAAACGTAGTCAATATGCCGAGCGTTCCGTTGAAGAGAACCTAGACCTATTTGAGAGAATGAAAAAGGGTGAGTTTAAAGATGGTGAGCATGTTCTTCGTGCACGGATTGATATGAGTGCTGCAAATATGAAGATGAGAGACCCCTTACTTTATCGCATACGACATGCACACCATTATAGAACAGGTGATACATGGTCAATTTATCCAATGTATGATTTTGGCCACGGCTTATCCGACTATATTGAAGGTGTTTCTCACTCCATCTGTACCCTTGAGTTTGAAAATAATCGTGACATCTATGACTGGGTACTTGATACCCTTGGACTCGCACCACAAAGACCTTATCAGCATGAGTTTGCACGACTAGGTATTAACTATACGGTGATGAGTAAACGAAAGCTTTTGGAACTCGTCAATGAAGGCTATGTGAGCGGTTGGGACGATCCTCGTTTGCCAACGATTGCAGGGTATAAAAGGCGAGGTTATACGCCAGAGTCGATTTTAAATTTCTGTAATCAAATAGGTATTGCAAAAGCAAATTCAATGGTTGATGTTGCACAGCTTGAATTTTGTATACGAGATGATTTAAATACCAAAGTGCCACGCGTACTATGTGTGCTTGATCCACTAAAAGTAACTATTGAAAACTATGAAGGTCACGAAGAGATTGACGCTCCATACTACCCACATGACGTACCCAAAGAGGGAGCGCGAAAGATACCTTTCTCTAAAGAGATCTATATTGAGCGTGATGATTTTATGCAGAATCCTCCAAAAGGATATTTTCGTCTTACTCCTGAGCAATCCGTACGTCTGAGACACGCTTATATCATTACATGTAAAGACATTATCAAAGACGCTAATGGCAAGATTATAGAGATAAAAGCGGAGTATCACCCTGATTCTAAAAGTGGCTCGGATACTAGCGGTATTAAAGTGAAAAGTGCCATTCAATGGGTAAGTGCAGCAGAGGCTAAGAGAGTTGAAATAAGACTTTATGACAGATTGTTTAAAGATGAAGCTCCCGAGGGAGTTGAAGATATCAACCCTGACTCTTTAAGGGTTATTAAAAATGCACTGATTGAACCTGCTGTGATAGTCTCTAAACCTGATGAGAGATTTCAGTTTGAAAGGCAGGGATATTTTTATGCTGACCCCATTGACTATACGGATGAGCAGCCTGTATTTAACAAAATTGTAGGTCTTAAAGACTCTTGGGGTAAAAAGAAAAAAATAACCCAGAGTGCACCTAAGCCTCAAAAAGTGCAAGTAGATGGCGAGGTAGTAGCCATGAGCGAAGTTGAACAATCCCTATTTAATAGATACACGGACGAAATTGGACTCAACAGTGAAGTAGCCAATACGCTGGCTCGTGATGCAGATCTCTCATCATTCTATGAAGAGTCTTTATCTGCTCTAAATAGTCCTGTAGCTCTTGCAAACATTGTAAGCAACGAGGTGGCTAGAGAACTAAAACAATCGAGTGAGCTTACATTCAGTGCTAAGCAGATAGCTGAGCTGGTTAAGATGGTTGATGAGGAGATTATTTCAAATAAAATTGCCAAGCAGGTATTTGAAGCGATGGCTAAGAGCGGAGAAAATCCAGCACAAATAGTCGAAGCCAAAGGATTAGTTCAGATAAGTGATCCTGCTAAAATTTCACCTATTATTGATGAGGTGATTGCAAAAAATCCAGACAATGTTGCTAAGTTCAAAGCGGGTAACACCAAACTTTTAGGCTTCTTCGTCGGACAAGTCCTAAAAAGCACAGGGGGCAAAGCTAATCCAAAAGTGGTCAATGAACTCGTGCACGAGAAGTTAAAATAAGAAACAAATATTACATAGGAATCAGAATTAAATAAAACATAAATCTTAGCGTACTCTTTTAGCCCTAGTCAAACGATTTTAATCGTCGCGTAGCTAAGGCTATGCTCCTCATAAAATAGTGTGACTAGAACTAAAATAGCATTCCCTAAGATTTACATTTTATTCAATTCTGATTCCATAGAAAGAGAAATAATGAATACATTTCAAATTGCAACACCAGTGCTAGATAATTACAAAGACGCTAAACTCAGTGATGAAAGAATCAACTTCTTAATAGCTCAAGCCAATGAGCAGCTTGATGAAATTTCTCAAAACAAAGAGATATATCATAGTTTTTTAAACCGCGTCAATGCACCCCAAAAGATAGACAATATTATCCTTTGGATACTTCTAATGTCAAATGAAGATATATGTGATGAATATATAAGTCAATTCAAGAAAGATTTCAGAGAAATTATCCCGGTTAGTGATTTAGCTGATCTATTATTCTACAGTGTGCATTTAAAAAAAGTGAAAGACATTGAATTAGACGGGTTCGAGTATTTATTACAGTATGAACATGAAGGTATAGAAGAGATGGATCAATATAGTGTTACCAATGTCTTGGTCTATATTCAAAAATTAAAAGAAGTGGAAATTGAGTTTTAACATGGACAAACGTCAAGAGATATATCGTTTAAAAGAACGTATTCAAAGTAAGATTATTGGTCAAGAAAAAATTGTACAGAGACTTTTAGTTGGGCTTTTAGCCAATGGAAATTTACTTGTTGAAGGTTTACCTGGACTTGCTAAAACACGAGCTATTAAGTCTATGTCTTCATTTATAGAGTCTGATTTTTCTCGTATTCAATTTACTCCAGATTTACTTCCTTCAGATGTTACAGGCAGTGAGAATATGTATGAAGATAGTGGTGAGTATAAGTTTAGGTTCGAGAAAGGGCCTATCTTTGGAAACATTATCTTAGCAGATGAGATTAACCGTGCTCCTGCAAAAGTACAATCGGCTATGCTTGAAGCGATGGAAGAGCGTCAGGTGACGATAGCGGGAAAAACTTACAAGATGCCTGAACTTTTTATGGTTATGGCTACACAAAATCCAGTTGAACAAGAGGGGACTTACCCACTTCCTGAGGCTCAAATGGATAGATTTTTACTTCATGTAAATATAGAGTACCTAAACTCAACAGATGAGCTTAAAATGCTTCAAGTTTTAAAGTCTGAAAACTCTACAGTTAAAGATGATACAAAAATATCTCAAGAGGCTATCTTTGGAGCAAGAGAAGAGATTCAAAGCGTACAGATATCTCAGGAGATTGAACGCTACATTGTAGATCTTGTTTTTGCCACGCGTTATCCTGAAAAATATAGTGAAGAGTTAGCCTCTTACATAGATGTAGGGGTGAGTCCTCGTGCCACTATTGGCCTTGAGCTTTGCTCTCGCGTTTATGCTTATCTTGATGGTCGTGATGTGGTAAGAAGTGATGATGTAAAAGCTATGGTGAACGATGTATTTCGTCATCGTATAACACTCTCCTATGAAGCGATGGCAAACTCAAAAAGCGCCGATGATGTGATAGATTTGCTAGTTAAAAACGTGGCTGTTGCTTTATAAAAGATGAATGAAAAAGTAAGTGTCACTCTAAACTCGCTTATAAAAGTGGGTCAGAATGCAAAGGGTTTTTCTTATTTGCCTCGTGGTGGAGTGAGGTCTATTCTCTCAGGTAAACATGCTTCTAAGCTTCGTGGTAGAGGGATGGACTTTTTAGAACTTAAGTCTTATGTTAAAGGTGATGATGTTAAGGCGATAGACTGGAGAGCTACGAGACGAACCTCAAAGACTCAGGTTCGCGTTTACAATCAAGAGAGAGATAGAGCTGTCTATATTTTACTCTCCCAACAATCAAATATGCACTTTGCCAGTAGAGGGTATTTTAAGTCTGTTCAAGCTGCCCTGTTACTCTCTTTAAGTGCTCATAAAATCTTAAAATCTGGAGACAGAATTGGTGGCGTTATATTTAACGATGAGGAGTTAGTAAGTTTTAAACCCTCAAAGTCGAAAAAAAATCTCATGCAGATGCTTCAAGAGACAGTCAAATATAACCACAAACTTTTAGAGAAAAAAACAGCTCCAAATCCAGAGATGTTAAACAAGGCACTTGATTTTGTATTAGTCAATGCCAAGCATGATGACTTGATTATTCTCATCGGAGATGGCTCAGGAGTAAACGAATCAAGCACAAAGAAAATCACAAGGCTTACACAGCATAATGACCTCATAGCTGCGTTTATTTATGATCCTCTTGAGGTGTCTTTGCCAAAAGTAGGAAAGTTAGAGTTTAAAAATTCACAAGAGAGTTTAGAGATAAACTCTTCTGATGAAGAATTAAATGCAAACTACACAAAAGCACATCAAAAAAAGATGGATGATTTAGCCCATCTTTCATTGATGCATGAGATACCACTTCTTAAAATTCGTACAGATAAAGAGGTGCTATTACAACTTCAAGTACAACTAGGAGATATCGCTAGGAGAAGAAGGTGAAGAGTTCATTAGATTCACTGCATCCTATCTACATCCCACCTGAAGTGGGATTTTTTCCTCTAAGTGAGGGCTGCATCGCTTTACTCTTTTTTATAACCTCTATTTTTGTGAGTTTTATGGCGTTTAGAGTAGTAGCGTTTAGAAAAAATAGATTTAAAAGAGAGGCTATTAAAGAGCTAAAGCAAAAAAGAAAAAAATTTCAAGAAAGAGATGTTTTTGAACTTTTAAAAAGAGTAGCCTTGAGTTGTGACACAAGAGAAAAGGTAGCATCACTCTCAGGGGAAGAGTTTTTAAAGTACTTCTCCCTTGAAACAAATGCAGTGATTCAAAAAGCCCATAATAGTGTTTATGATAAAAACATAGTATTAAGTGAGGATGAAAGAAACGAGCTTTATAAGCTTACTCTTGCATCTATACAAAGGGTAGAGTATGTTAGAGATTAGTTACCCTTTTGTATTTATACTTTTAGTTTTACCTTTTTTGTTTATGCTACTCTCTTATAAAAACAGTACAACACTTCTTTATTTTCCAAATATGAAAGCCTTAAAAGATGCAGATTCAAAGGGAAAAAAGATTGATTCCAAAGAGAGTGGCCTTTTTGCACGAGTTATTTTATTTATAGTGTACTCTTTAGTTGTTTTAGCCCTCTCCAAACCCATACTTATCCAAGAACCTACTATAAAAGAGGAGTCATTACGAGATATACTTGTTTGTGTTGATCTCTCCGCTTCGATGTTTGCTAAAGATTTTAAATCTAAAACTGGCGAAAACATAGACAGACTTGAAGCCCAAAAAGAGGTTTTAGGGGAGTTTTTTCTTAAACGATCAGGCGATAATATTGGGCTTATTTTTTACGGTTCAGCTGCGTTTATACAGTCTCCATTTACAAGTGACACTAACGCTACTATACAACTTTTTAATGAAGCGCAAATAGGTATGGCAGGACCTAAGACAGTTATTGGTGATGCTATTGGTTTGGGGATTAAACTTTTTGATGAGTCCAAGATAAAAGAGAGAATGATAATTTTGATGAGTGATGGGACAGATACGGGCTCAAAAGTAAACCCCTTAGAGGTTTCCAAAATTGCAAAAGAGAGTGACTTAAAAGTGATAACCATTGGCGTTGGTGATCCTAATGCACAGGGAAATGAGAAGGTAGATTTAAAAACACTCAAAGAGATAGCAAAGATAACAGAGGGTGAGTTTTATTTTGCTAGTGATAGTGAAACACTTGAAAATGTTTATGAACAGATAGATAAGATGCATCCAAAGAAGGTTCAAACGCAGAGTTATAGAAATGTAAAAGAGTTATTTACTTATCCGCTAGTAGTGGCATTTGGCATATTGTCTCTTTACCTTATAGGTGTACTTCTTTTTAAAAGAGCTTCTTATGTTTGATATGTTCCATTTTTTACGAGTTGAGTACTTAACGCTACTGTTACCAATCTGGCTTTTAGTATTTTGGCTTTTAAAACGTCAGGATGATAAAAGGGTATATAAAGAGCTTATAGATGAAGAACTACTCCCTTATCTTTTAGAAGAGAAAAAAAATAAAAATCTTAAAACTCCAATACTGCTTGGGATTGTAATAAGTCTAATGGTTCTTGCTTTAAGTGGACCAGCATATAAACTAAGCCCTAGTGCAGGTAAACAAGCACAGAGTGAGATAGTCTTTGTACTCAATGTCTCAGAGTCTATGCAGAGTAAAGACTTGAGCCCTTACCGTTTTTTAAGAGCGGGACTCAAAGTAGACGACTTTTTAAAAAACAACAGCGATATGAAAACAGCTCTAGTGGCTTACAATGGTTCAGCCCATCTTGTTATGCCACTCATTCAAGATAGAACAATCATATCGCGTTTTACTTCTTCGTTGACACCAGAGATTATGCCAAGAAAAGGGGATGCACTTTATGATGCTGTAAAACTTGCTTCAAAGCAGTTTGTAGAACTTAGTGGAAGCATAGTTGTTGTGAGTGACAGACTCTCAAAAGCAGAAGTCAAAAAGATTAAAGAAGATAGTTCTCTTAGTAGATATAAGATTATTTTTTACAACATAACATCAGAAGCTTTACAAAAGCAAGATGTAGAAAAACTGGCTACAGAAATGGGAGCTGATTTCATCTCTTTTAGTGTAAATGATAAAGATATAGATACTCTTCAAAGTAGTATTACACAGCATTATGAGAATGTGGGAATGCAAAAAGAGGGTAATTATGTTGATTCAGGTTATGAGCTTATAGTCTTTATAGTTTTTTTGTTACTTCTTTTTTTCCGTAAAGGTTTTTTAACTGAACTTTGGAGTGTAAGATGATACTTTTTAGATACCTTCCTCTAATCTCTCTTGTAGTAATTGTCCTTTGGTATATCTTCTCTTACAATGGTGAGTTTAAAAATCTATGGATTAGTCCAGATAGAGAAGCCTCAGAGTTTTTGAAAAAAGGTAAAGTGGAAGAAGCATTAAAAACTTATGAGAATCAGTTAAGTATAGGAGCTATTTATTATCAAAAAGGTGAGTTTAAAAAGGCTTTGAGTGTTTATGAGACTTTGGGTTCTAAAGAGGCTTTTTATAATCGTGGAAATACTCTTATGATGCTAGGAAAGTATAATGAAGCAATAGAAGCTTACAAATTAGCGTTAGAAGCAGAACCAAACTACAAAGAAGCAAAAGAAAATATGCTTTTAGCAAAAAACCGTCAAGCTATTTTAGACGGGGCTAAAGATGAGGGAAATAGAGAGGGGACTGGTGGAAAGCTAGGAGCTGATAAAATAGTGTTTGATAACAAAAATAATCAAGGTGAAAGTATAGAAGAAAATGGAGCAGTAAATCAAAATGAAGCAGGGGTAGCTTGGCTTGATAGACTAGAGACTTCACCTGCTAAGTTTTTAGAAGCTAAATTTTCTTACCAACTCCAGACGCAGGAGAAGAAAAAATGAGACTTGTACTAGTTTTACTTTTACCTCTTTTTCTATTTGCTTCAAAGGCTCTGGTGGAGTTAGACATAGATAGAGGACAGGAGTTCTTTGTCTCAAAAAAGTTTAATGCTACTTTAAAGGTAAAAACAACTGCGTTTAGCATCAGTGACTTAGATGTAAACCTAGGGGAAAATAGCGACTTTGTTATAGTTGAGCCTTCAAGTGCGGCGTATATCAGCAGTGAAGAGATAGGTGATGAGAGGTATCAGTTTAGTGTGTATGAGTATGGACTCTATCCTCTAAAAGCAAATGCTCTCTCTTTAAAGCCTTTTAAGGTGAACTTCAGTGTCTCTTCTGGTTATGGTCAACCAAAAGAGCATTTTAGTTTAGAGACTTCACAAAAAGAACTTTTTATATCTTCACCTAAGGGTGCTAAAGGTTTTGTTCTTGCAACTCCAGACTTAAGTGTTAAAACAAGTTTTTCAGATAATAAAAAGAGTTATAAAGTAGGAGACGCAATTACTCAGACTTTGACTATCATAGCCTTAGATGTTCCCGATGTTTTGATAAGAAAAGTGGCGTTTAGTGAGATAGATGGATTTAAACGCTATGAAAATGAGAGTAGATTATCACAAGAAAAAAAAGATAAATCACTCATCTCAAAACGGACACAAAGTTGTACTTATATCTTTAAGCAAGATGGTAATTACACTATCCCTGCACAAACCATAGAGTGGTACAATACTCAAACATTTAAGCTTATGAGTGCATCTACAAAGGCTTATAGTTTTGAAGTGATTGGTGAAGTTTTAGAGGAGAGTAGTGCTAAAGAAAAAGTGGCGTTACAAAAGAGTTTATACATAGCTTTTGGTATAGTTCTTTTTATACTGCTCTTTAGCTATTCACTTTTTCGTTACAAAAGAAGAAAAAACAAAAATAGATATGCATTAGAAAAAAGGATAAACCCAATTGATAACTAAAATAATTTTACTACTCTTAACATTTCACTCATTAGTTTTTGCAGAAGAGTACATAGGCGACAAGGCTTGTCAGAGTTGCCATACTAAAGAGCATAAAGAGTGGAGTGGTTCACACCATGATTTGGCTATGCAAGAGGCAAGTTTAAAAACAGTTCTAGGTGACTTTAACAACGCTAAGTTTGAGTATAACGGAGTAACTAGTACTTTTTTTAAAAAAGATGGAAAGTTTATGGTGAACACTGATGGTGAAGATGGGAAACTCAAAGATTTTGAGATCTCTTATACCTTTGGTATTTACCCTCTGCAACAGTATATGGTGAAGTTTCCTGAGGGTAGAGTACAAGTGCTTACCATCGCTTGGGATGCAAGGACAAAAAGTGAAGGTGGACAGAGATGGTTTCATCTTCATGAGGGTGAGAAGGTAAGTTCAGGAGATGTACTTCACTGGACTGGACCAAATTTAAACTGGAACTATATGTGTGCAGATTGTCACTCAACAAACTTTCAAAAAAATTATAACCCTAAAACGAAAGAGTACAAAAGCACTTATGAGCAGATAAATGTCTCTTGTGAAGAGTGTCATGGTAGTGGTAAAGAGCACCAACTATGGGCAGAGAACCCTAAGGCTTATAAAGGAACTTTGGCAAAAGGTTTGAAGTTTTTAGGCAAAAAAAACCGTTGGCATATAGACCCTAAAACTCAAAAGCCTATTTTAGAAAATGAGATAAATCGTGATGAGTTGATGCTTTGTGCAAAGTGTCACTCAAGACGTATGCAGTTTGGGGATGACTTTAGAGATGCTCATAGCTTTCATGATAACTATCGTTTAGCAACATTAAGTGAAACTCTTTATGAAGCTGATGGACAGATAAAAGATGAAGTGTATGTTTATGGCTCATTTGTTCAGAGCAAGATGTATGAAGCGGGTGTAACTTGTTCAGATTGTCATAACTCTCACTCTTTAGAGCGAAGAGCAGTAGATGATAATGTTTGTAACAAATGTCATGTAAGAGTCAACTACGATAACCCTAAACACTCTTTTCATAAAAAGGGGAGTGCGAGTTGTATAGATTGTCATATGCCAAGTCGTACTTATATGGGAGTGGATGAAAGAAATGATCATAGTTTTAGAGTCCCAAGACCAGACCTAAGTGAAGAGTTAGGAACTCCAAATGCCTGTAGTAAATGTCATGAAGAGAAGTCAAACGCAGCACTCTCTCAGGTAATGAAAGAGTGGTATGGCGAGACTCCAAAAGGAAATCAACAGTTTACACACGCTTTTCACTCAAGTAGAGAAAACTCCCAGAGTGCTTATAAGGATCTTTATAGTGTTTTAATGAGTTCTGCACCAGACCTTGCAAAAGCTACCCTTGTTCCGCGTTTAGGACAATGGCCAAGTAGACAAACCCATATGACATCTCTTCAGATGTTACGTTCTAAAAATCCAACCATGAGAATAGCAGCCCTAAATGCACTGCAGAATTTTCCAGCACAGTATGTGATGAAAGATATTTTTTCTGCCTTAGAAGATGAAGTACAAAGTGTGCGTTTAGAAGCTATGCGAACTCTTTTAGCATACAATACAGGTACGCTTACATCAGAGCAACAAGAGCTATATGACAAGGTTTTAAAAGAGTATAAAGAGTCACTTCTTTTTAACGCCGATAGAGCAGAATCACAAGTAGCTCTTGCAGGACTTTATTTAAAACAAGGGGATATGAAAAAGGCTGAAGCATCCTACAAAGAAGCACTTAGAATTCAGAAGTTTTATATACCTGCTTATGTTAACTATGCACACTATTTTCAAGGACTCCAAAAGGAGCAAAAAGCACTAGCCATTTTACAAAAAGGTGTAAAAACAATAGGTAAAGAGCCTCTTCTAATAGAACCTCTAGCTCTGTGGTACATAAGAAATGGAAAAAAAGCGCAAGGTATAAAGATTTTACAAAACGAGGCAAAGCAACGCCCTAAAGATGCAAGACTACAGTATCTCTATGCAGTTTCCATAGCAGATGAAGATATTGATAAAGCAACAAGTATTTTGGAAAAAGCTTTAAAACACCACACAGGAGATATAGCCATGCTTAATGCTTTAGTTTACTACTATAAGAAAATAAACAATATGCAGATGAGTGAGTTGTATGCTCAAAGACTCGAAAATATGTTTAGGACTCGATAGAAGTAATAAAGTTAGGCTATAATCAATTAGATAAAATAATAAGGAAAGATAGATGTTAAAAAAAATGACACTCGGACTCATTGCAACTTCACTTGTTGCTGTTTCAGCATTTGCTGCTAAAAAGCCAAACATTTTGGTGTTGTGGGGTGATGACGTTGGATACTCTAACGCCAGTGCTTACAATCAAGGAATGATGGGATATAAAACACCCAACATAGACAGTATTGCTAAAGATGGAGCTTTATTTACAGATATGTATGCACAGCAGTCTTGTACTGCCGGTCGTTCTTCATTTGTTTTAGGTCAACATCCTTTTAGAACAGGATTACTTACGATTGGTATGCCAGGAAGTGATCATGGTATTCCTGATTGGGCACCAACTATTGGTGATCTTCTTAAAGAAGAAGGATATGCAACAGGGCA
>JAYEGP010000120.1:0-3536 GCA_034659135.1 Campylobacterota bacterium | reverse complement strand
TTAATAGTTATAAGCTACTTTGTAGTTAGGATCGTTCTCTTCATAAGTACAGTGAGGTCCTGCTTGTTTTAATATCGCCTTACAGTCTTTGCTAAGATGACGTAATTGAAGGTTTTTACCAGCCTCTAGGTACTTTTTAGTAATGGCATCAATCGCTTCGACACCAGAAGAGTCCATCACGCGGGCTCCTTTAAAATCAATAATGACTTTATTGGGATCATTTTTGACATCAAAGCATTCAGAAAATGAAGCTGTAGAACCAAAGAAAAGGGGACCACTGAGATCATAAATCTTTGTACCGTCTTTTTCGATATGCGTACTGGCATAGATTTTCGCATGTTTCCAAGCAAAAACAAGAGCTGAGATGATAACACCTGAGATGACAGCAATAGCTAAATCCGCTAGCAGGGTGATAATAGTCACACTAATCATAACAAAGGCATCACTACGAGGCATATGGCGAATATGGCTAAAACTACTCCATGCAAAGGTCCCGATACTCACCATAAACATAATTCCAATCAGTACACCGACAGGAATAACATTTAAGATATCTGTGAGTGAGATGACTAATATGAGAAGTCCAACTGCTGCGACGATAGAAGAGAGACGTCCAAGGCCACCGGAAGTATAGTTGATGATAGACTGCCCAATCATTGCGCATCCAGCCATTGCACCAAAAGAGCCACAACAGATATTTCCTACCCCTTGAGCGACACACTCTTGATTGGCAGAACCACGAGTATCACTCATCTCATCTAAAACAGAGAGTGTCAGGAGTGATTCAATGATCCCCACAAGACCAACAATAATAGCGTAAGGGAGTACCATAATAAAGGCATCGATATTCCATACCCCTTGTGGTACATGTAAGCTTGGAAGTTGTCCTTGAAAGGCTGATAGATCTGCAAGCTCACCGATAAGAAGGGTGTTCATACCTGTAAAATAGACAAGCAGTGTTAAGGCAACGATAGCAACAAGTCCAGCAGGTATCGCTTTAGAAAATTTAGGAAGAAAGTACATGGTTGCCATAGTGGCTATGACCAGGGCATAGATCTCCCAACCCTGACCGTCAAAAAATGCAAACTGTGATGTGGCGATGACAATAGCCAAACCGTTAACAAATCCATAGATAGCAGGCTGGGGAACAAGACGGATAAACTTACCTAGTTTCAGCAAGCCAATCATAATTTGAAAGGCTCCTGCTATAAGTGTTGCTAGTAAAATATATTGCAAAATGCCAATGGAGAGTTCGCTGCCACTGAGACCTTGAAGTGTTAGCACCTCACTTGCCTTAAGACCAAGTCCAACAAAAACAATAGCAACGGCGCCAGTAGCACCACTAATCATCCCCGGTTTTCCACCAATAATAGCGGTTACAAGACCTAAAATAAATGCAGCGTAGAGTCCGACAATAGGACTCACACCTGCGATAAATGAAAAGGCAATGGCCTCAGGAACAAGTGCGACGGCGACGACAAGCCCTGAGAGAATATCATTTTTAGCATTGGTCGTTAAGTTAAATTTTTTTAACAATTAATTTCCTTGGAGTGAATCAAGTTGCTCTTGAATAGTCTTTATTTTCGCTTCAGCATCAGCGAGATCGACTCTGTTTTTAGTGATGACATCTTCAGGCGCATTGGCCACAAAACGCTCGTTATTTAGCATGCCACTAAGTTTGCCAATCTCTTTTTGACTCTTCTCCTGCTGTTTTTGAAGACGGTTGATGATGGGGGTGAGATCAATGGAATCGGTTGGAATAAAGACTTCAACATGCTCACCCACATCACTGAGTGCATCAGCAATTTTTTCTGATGTGAATTTAACGTCAGTCACCTTAGCCAAACGCTCAATAAACGCTTTAGCTAGGGTCTCATCAATTCCTTCAGATTTTACGTAGGCGAGTTCAATTTTTTGATTGGCCATATCAACAAGAGCTTTGGCACGACGAATGGTGACAATCGCATCCATAATAACATCAAAAAGCGCTTCTTCTTTAACACGACGTTTGGTTTTGTGAGGATAGTGCATAATCATGATCGAATCACCACTTTCAAGCGTAGTGCCTGAAAGTTCATGATAGAGATGCTCGGTAATAAAGGGCATAAACGGGTGAAGTAGTTTCATCGACTCTTTAAAGATGGCTCCTAGTTCAATAACGGACTCTTTAGAAGCTTTTGAGAGCTCAATACCCCAACCACAAAACTCATTCCATAAGAAACGGTACATAATGGTTGCTGCGTCATTAAAACGATACGATTCAATGGCCTCTCGGACCTCTAAAGTTGCAAGGTTCATACGTGACATCATGTATTTACCTAATGGTGTTTCGACACAGAAACTTTTCATATCAGGAAAAACCGCTTCATTCATCTGTAAGAATTTTGCTGCATTAAAAAGCTTGTTGGTAAAGTTACGACTCTGCTCTAGCTTATCTTTACTGAGTCTAATATCTCTACCTTGTGCAGCCAGAACAGCTAGCGTAAAACGTAGGGCATCGGCGCTATGCTCTTCAACGATATCAAGCGGATCAATGACGTTACCTTTCGATTTACTCATTTTTTGACCATGTTCATCACGAACAAGAGCATGGAGGTAGATATCTTTAAAGGGAAGTTCCCCTTTAAAGGTTTCACCCATCATCATCATGCGTGCTACCCAGAAAAAGAGAATATCAAATCCTGTGATCATCAAGCTGTTTGGATAAAACTCAGCTAAATCAGTTGGGTTGTGTTTACCGATTTCATTACCGTCATTTCCCCATCCAAGCGTTGAAAATGGCCAAAGTGCTGAAGAGAACCAGGTGTCAAGAACATCAGGGTCTTGCGTGTAGTTTTTAGAAGCACATTTGGGACACTGCTCAGGCACTTCATCATGAGATGCCCACTCATGATCACAATCATCACAATAAAATACAGGGATACGATGTCCCCACCAGAGTTGACGTGAAATACACCAGTCACGAAGCTCACCCATCCACGAGTTGTAGCTATTTATCCAGTGCGGTGGGAAGAAAGTTGCTTCACCTGCATTGGTTTTTTCAATCGATTTTTTAGCGACTTCGCTTCGAATAAACCACTGTTTAGAGATATAGGGTTCAACGACATTGTGACAGCGGTAACAGTGACCCACTTGGTGCATATGCTCTTCAATTTTTTCGATAAAGCCCTCGGTTTCTAAACGTGTGACAATGGTTTCGCGCGCAGCAAGACGTTCGAGTCCTTGAAATTCACCAGCGAATTCATTTAAAATCCCTTTTTCATCAAAAACGGTAATAAAGTCGAGATCGTGACGTTTCCCTACCTCGTAGTCATTAGGATCATGCGCAGGAGTCACTTTAACCATACCCGTTCCAAACTCCATATCAACATGCGAATCAGCGATAATAGTAATCTCGCGATCTGTTAACGGGAGTTTGAGTTTTTTACCTATGAGGTGCGTATAGCGTTCATCATCAGGGTGAACCATAACGGCGGTATCTCCAAAATAGGTCTCAGGACGGGTTGTTGCTACCGTGATATGTCCGCTGCCATCTG
>JAYEGP010000119.1:0-3565 GCA_034659135.1 Campylobacterota bacterium | reverse complement strand
TAACAAAAGATAAAAGCCTTTACGCTCACCCTTGCACAAGCCTACTTCACCACCATGTGCCTCAGCGATCTGTTTAGAGAGGATCAGTCCTAAACCGTTGCCTTTTTCTTTGGTACTTTTAAAAGCTTCGAAAAGCATCTTTTTATTTCCTATAGGAATTCCGCTGTCATATATCTCAAATCGGTGATGGTTTTTCTCTTTTACATGGTTGAGCTCAATGATTCCATTTTCTTCATCATCAAGCTCTATCGCATCAATGGCATTAAAGATAAAATTGCTAAAGAGCATCGCTAAAAGGTCAATATCGCCTTGAAGCTTAAAATCATCCTCAGGCAGAATAAAATCGATCTCTTTGGAATAACTGTAATAGCTAATGGCTACATTAAGTTCATCATGAATCTTCATCCATGAGATAGGTTCTATCTGTGTTTTCACTCCCTTTGAAAACATCAAAGTCGCTTTAATAATACGTTCTATCCTATAAATTGATTTTTGAATCTCAAAGACAATCGGTTTATTTTTGGCGATAACACGTTTCATCAGTGTTGAAGTGAGCAGAGAGATAGATCCAATAGGATTACGAATCTCATGCGAAAGATGCGCCGCCATCTGTCCCATAGTGGCTAAGTTTTCTTTACGTTTTTGCTCCGTTATGTCTGTTGCACTGACCAGACATTTATCTTGATAATTGGATTTTTTAATTAGAAAATAACTCTCATCAAAATTGATCTCACTCTCCTCATTGTCAAGCGTCAACAGCGACAATAAAGAGCTTAACTCTTTGGCTTTTGAATTTTCTAAAAAAACACTGCCATCTTCTTCTAAAATCCAGATTGCATTGGGTAAAAACTCCACAACATTTTCAATCGTTCCTTGGAGATGGTCGTAGGAGTCTTTTAAGGCTTTAAAATCCTCTTCGACCTTATAAGTCTGCTCAATTAAAAGCTGGAGCTCTTCGGGTGTTATAGAATCAGCCACGAGAGAGTCTTAAAAGAATTTCATACAACTCGTAGGCATCATCACTTCCTGAGAGCTCTCTAATAGAGTGCATGGCTAAGGTTGGTAATCCCACATCAATAGTTTCGATACCAAGACGTGTTGCGGTTATTGGTCCAATTGTGGAACCACAACCCATATCGCTTCGTGTGACATATTTTTGAACCTTGCTATCTCCTGCAGCATGTACAAAACGTGAGATGCTAGTTACATTTGAAGCATAACGCTGATTGGAGTTGACTTTAATCACCACCCCTTCATTCATTCGCGGCTTATGGTTAGGTTCATGCTTATCACTGAAGTTTGGATGGGCAGCATGAGCATTATCACAAGAGATAAGCAAAGAGCGTCTTAGCATCTGTATGTGCTCTTCATCACTGATCTGAATACGTTTTAAGACCTGTTCTAAAAACGGGCCTGCTGCACCACTTGTAGACTCACTCCCTACCTCTTCATGGTCAGAGCAGAGCATTAATACCGCTTCATCTTCTTTTACATGTAAAAGCGTTTGTAAATTAACAAAACAGCTAAGCAGATTGTCTAAACGGGCTGAAGCGATAAACTCTTTTTCTAGTCCGACAAAAGATGCATTTTGTGTGTCATAAAAACTGAGATCATGAGATACTAACTTACACTCAAGACATCCAAGCTCTTTTAAAATCATGGCTTCAAAATCAAAATCATCCTTACATGTAAGGATCGGAGCTATATCATTTTGCATATTAACACTACGCTCTTTGTTAGCACTCTTATCGAGATGAATCGCCAATGAAGAGATGATTGCCAGAGGTATTTTGAAATCGATAAGATGTTCTTGAAGCGTGTTGCTCTCATCACTAAGCATCACTTTTCCTGCTAGAGAAAGATCCCTATCAAACCAGGGGTTAATCAAGACACCGCCATAAGGCTCCACTGCCAATTGAACCAAGCCCTCTTTTTTTACAACAGGGTTGGGTTTGACTTTAAGATTTGGCGAATCGGTATGCGCTCCTATCATCAGGTACTTGTCACGATTTTTCGGATAGGTAAAAGCGATGATTGAGCTGTCATTTCGTGTGACAAAATACTTTTTACCAGCGGTAAGTTTCCAGCTTTTATCTTCATGAAGCTCTTGAAATCCCTTTACATGTAAAGCCTCTTTCATCTGAATAACAGCATGGTACGGTGTCGGTGAATAATCCAAAAATTGGAGGAGTTGAGTGTTAAAATATTCTTTATTCATAAAGAGATTATAGCAAGAAAAAAAGAGAGGATATTGAGAATTTTAAATTCTCAATATTTTTTAGAGTCTTTAGTGTCGTATGTTCATCTCTGCACGTCGGTTCTGTGCACGTCCCTCATCCGTTTCATTATCAGCGACCGGTTCTATTTTACCTTTAGCAATCATTTTAATACGAGCGCTTTCAATACCATTGCCTACCAAGAAAGCACGTACAGCCTGAGCACGTTTTTTAGAGAGTTTAAGATTGAACTTTTGACTTCCGACCTTATCGGTATGTCCTAAAATCGTAATAGAGCTGCTTGGATTTTTTTGCATAAAATCAAGTACATCCGAAAGTTTACTTAGCTCTGATTTCAAATCTGCTGAATTAAAATCAAATCGAACAGGAACTTTTCCATCAATAAAATAGATATCAACACGACGATTCTCTGCACGTCCTTCATCGGTTTTATTGCTTGCGATAGGATCATTTTCACCACGACCCGATGTCATTATACGCTCACTATCTATCCCTTTAGCCGCGACAAAAACCTTAGCAGACATAGAACGTTTTTCTGAAAGCTTTTGATTAAATTTAGCACTTCCTATACTGTCAGTATGCCCTTCAAACTCAACTTTGGTATCTGGATGATCTTTAAGACAAGCAGCCGCAGTTTCAAGATCTGGTTTTGCATTTTCAGAAATATCTGGTGATGCGTAATCAAAATAGACACGTCGATTAATTTTTGAGAGATCACATAAAGGTATAGCCGCTACCGATTGAGTAGAGCTTGTATCTTCCTCAGCTACAATTGCAGCTGTAGTAGCTGCGGCAACAGTAGGAGCCACTGCAGCCACATCATCAGAAATAGCTTCTGTGCCTCTATCAAAATAAAAACGTATTCCTACAAGTGCAGAAAGTGCATAATCGTCACGCTGCGTCGTTGTATAATCTTCAGTTTTAAATTTTGTCTCCATACGATAGGCATCAAAACGTGCCCCAAAGGTCAGATCAAAGTAATCACTAAGTTCAAGATTCAAACCCCCTTCTAAACTTCCTGAAAAACTACTACTACCGGTACTGTTTGAACTTGTACCTGATAGAGGAGCCGCTCTCCAATCTAAAAAGCTATATCCCAAACCTGCCGCCGCGTAAGGCTCAAAGCCTTTCCATGAGCCTAAAGGATAATACAGACCTAGAGTGGCGACATTGATAACACGATTATCATAATAGCGTCCACTATAATCAACATAAGGCTTAAAGCTGTTAAAAAAGCCTTCATCGGCTACATTAAACACGGCGCTAAGATCGTAAATAGGTCCAAGGGATTCTACCTCTTTGGTATCGATTTTACTGCTATCGTGTTC
>JAYEGP010000118.1:0-3592 GCA_034659135.1 Campylobacterota bacterium | reverse complement strand
TTTAAAGATATGCTACAAATCAGACCAAATATTACAATGAAAATATCTAATTCAAGTGATATAAACTATGGTGTATCATTTGCAAAAAAAGAGCTTGATGCTAGTTTTGAAGATATTATCAATCTACCTTTTCAGTATGCAAAAAAATCAGGTAAAAAGATCGTAGTAGTATTTGATGAGTTTCAAGAAGCAGAGCAGTTTGCAATAGATAAAAAACTAAGAACTCTCATACAGACACACTCTAAAGAGGTATCATATATCTTTAGTGGAAGTAAAAAGTCAATTTTGAATGCAATGTTTAGTGATAAAAATAGAGCCTTTTACAAATCAGTAAAACGTCTAGTGATAAAAGAGATTACCCTAGATGACTGGACAGTGTTTGCAAAAGAGAAATTTGAACAAACAGATAAAAGCATAAGTCAAGAACAGATCAAAACCATCTTTGATATCACAAATGGATTTCCATACTATATGCAGCAGCTTTTATATCATGTGTGGCAAGAGTGCGAGCAGAGTGTAGATGAAGTTATGATAGAAAAGTCACTAAAGCTTATGCTTGAGAGGGAGTATGATCTTTATGCTTACATGTATAGCTCACTCACACCAAATCAAAAAATAACACTAAAATTTATTGCTCTTTTTGATGGGAAAAATCTCTACTCAAATGATAACTTGAGCGAAGTAAATTTAAGTGCTTCTACACTGAAAAGTACTTTAGAGTCACTTATAAAAAAAGATATCTGTGATAGAGTAGATGATACCTACTATTTGGTTGATCCCTTTATGAAGTACTGGATTTTGAAGTCAAATGGTTGAGATTTTATATTACTTATAAAATTAATTGCTGAGGCGTCTAATTCCTCTACTTCTAAGATTCCTCAATTTACATTATTTATTTTACTTTCAGTACAAGAAACCAAATAGCCAAAGAGGTACCCTATTATCATATCCACTCTCTATATCATCTATTGCTAAAAAGGCATTCTTAAGGTTTTGTATCTGTTTTTTATCTTTTGATTTACCGCCAACTTCAATGACATACTTATCTTCTATTAAAAAATCGCCCTCATGATGATAATGCACTTGATATTTATAACTTAGCTGAGAAACAAAAAAACTTTCTCTTATAGCTCCTTTGTCTGCTTCTGAACAGAGTACACTAAATAGGTTGGTGTTGTTAAGCAATATCTTATTTGGAAGTTGTAAAGTTTTATGACCGCGACTGCCAGGTACAAGGTGCAGCAAGCTTCCTTTTTGCATGTATTCTAAGTATTTTGCAAGTGTTGACCATGCTATACCTACCTCTTTTGAGAGTTTTGCCTTGTTTATCTCATAAGGAGTTGTACAACATAGCATATAAAGAACTTTTTTGAGTATGTCTTGTTTATCACTTCCTATTTTAAAGATTGATGCTAAGTCACTATCAACAGTTGTTCTTACTACTTCTAGTAGTCTATCTGCATAAGAGTTTACACCCTCTTTAAAAAATGGATACGCACCATACTCAAGATAATCTTGAAAAAACTCTAGTGGTTTCACTTGAGAAATGATATCGACTACAATATCTTCATGATGATGTAATATATCTTCAAGTGAATAGCTAGGGAGTGTTACAATCTCTGTTAAGGATAGAAATTCTCTAAAAGATAAAACATTAAGATGATAAATAAGTGCTCTTCGTGAAAGATCAGCTGTCTCATGTTTAATATTTATGGCAGATGAACCAGAAAAAAGAACTTGTAAGTTTGTAAAGTCATACATAGATTTTATATGGAGTGCAAAATCTTTTATCTTATGAATCTCATCAAGAATAAGCAGTTTTCCTCCATGTGTATAAAATTCATCTGCAAGCTCATATAGATCTTGCTCGAACATAGCTGGATGATCACATGAGATATATAAGATCTGTGAGGGTTTGTATTTTACATTTTTAGCATATTGATGTAAAAGTGTTGTTTTACCAGAGCCCCTACCCCCAACAATGCCTATTATTTTTGCATCAAAATCTATGTTTTCATAAAGATAACGCTTAAAATGGGACGCTTTATTAGCTAAAAAACGTTTGGAAAGTTGTTTGAGTATCAGTTTCATATTAAGCCTAAAAGAAGAGTATGTATTTAATAGTTTTTATATTATAGTATTAAATAGACTTAATAGCAAGAAATACATTACTATCGTGGAAGAACCTTATCTTCGCAACTCGATAAACTTCAATGGCTTTAATTTAATCCTAGATATAACCCTATATTGTGATATTTTTAAAAACCTTTATTGAATAATACAATAGTTAGATATTCTCACTTTATTGATTTATGACAGTATATATGCTATCATAATTACTATGAACATAGTAATAGACACGAGTGTATGGATTTCAGCTCTTATCACAAAAGAGAGTGGTGCAAGAGAGTTACTAAGATTAGTTTTGAATGGAAAGCTTGCTCCCCAAATGAGTGAAGCACTGTTTAGAGAGCATGAGAGTGTTATGAAGAGAAAAAAGATTCAGAAATTAACTCCCTTAACTCTTTTAGAACAAGATGAGCTGTTTAAAGCATATCTATCTAGATGTAAATGGAATGAAATATACTATGTATGGAGACCTAACCTAGAAGATGAAGATGATAACTTTGTAGTCGAGTTAGCAGTAGCAAGTGGTTCTAAAGCCATTATTACTTATAACGTTAAAGACTTTAAAAATGCAGAGTTGCTTTTTAAACACACTATTATTACACCGGAAGATTTTATAAAGGAGATCTCATGAGTACAGTTACACTAAGAATACCAGATTCCAAACACGAAAGACTCAAACAGTATGCGAAGGAACAAGGCATTAGTTTAAATAAGCTCTTTGATGAGTTTGCAACTGTAGCGCTAACACAGTTTGATGCAAAAACTAGATTTGAGTTAAAAGCTGCCCAAGGTGATGTCAAAAAAGGATTGAAACTTTTGGATAAATTAGATAAACAATTAAAGTTATAGCTGCTTTACAAGAAGATGAGCTTAAAAACCTTAATGAGAAGAAAAAGCTTGATTATATTATTTTATTATCTACCACCAGAACTGACAGGTAAACGAAAGAGAGGAACACCTAAAAAATATGGTGATAGAGTTAAGAAGCCAACTATTGATGAGTTGCAAAACGAAGTCACATTACATCTCTACTCACAAGATATGACAATCAGATATAGTGCACTCATTGTAAAAGCTATCAAGACAAAGAAGCTATCTTAAAAAACACGTCCCTCTTGTAAACTCGGATTGGCAAAGGTCTCAATGATATGCTCTAGTGCTATCGTCGCTTCTCTTTTTTGAACACTCACACCGCACTTCTCAAGTTCTGAGATAATTGACTCTATATAAAGCATCCATTTTTCTCTCATCACCGGAGTTAAACCCACTTCTACGCTGATGATATCTTCAGGAACGATACTGACTATCACCGTCTTTGCTACCTTCTCCGCCATAGAACAGATCTGAAGCATCTCAGTAATTTCAACCTCATTCGCCGTTTTTTTAAGTCCACTGTTTTCTATAAGTTCTTCATCACTAATAATCTCTATACTGCCTGCTTTTCTATCATCACTTGAGCTAG
>JAYEGP010000117.1:0-16842 GCA_034659135.1 Campylobacterota bacterium | reverse complement strand
ATTTTAGTTCTAGTCACACTATTTTATGAGGAGCATAGCCTTAGCTACGCGACGATTAAAATCGTTTGACTAGGGCTAAAAGAGTACGCTAAGATTTATGTTTTATTTAATTTTGATTCCTTAGTATGTTATAATCACGATAATATTAAAAAGGAGTCCACTATGGCACTGCATGTAGATAAAAATGGTACTGTTGAGATTGTGACACCACCAAAAAAACTAACTTCTGATGAGAGAAAGATTTTAGAAGAGATGAAAGTTAATGAGAAACTTATTAACGAAGCAGTAAATACAAAATTCAATGTAGTGTATGGCTAAGAGTATTAGACTTCTTAAAATTGACAATAAGAACATCCCCTCATATAAAGTTAAACTTCTTCAATCATTACATTTTCATACCGATTTAAATAGAGCTACGAGAGAAGCATACCATCTCAAGAGAGATGGAATGAGAAAGCGTTTTGAATTTGGAGATTTAGTTATAGTTATAACACGACCCCTTTTTGTTGGCTTACATGTAGAGTTTTAAATTTTAAGGAGTAGGTGAAATTTGTATAAAAGAGATGATATAGTCTTTTAATAAAACAGTCAATATGGTTGCTACTATAAGCCATTGGATTTTATCAAATTTGGCATCTACTTTTGAGATTTTATCTTCTACTTTTGATATATCTAGTTTTAATTCTCTTTTTACACCTTCTAACTCTTCTCTTGTAGCTACATGCTGAGTAGAGTGTAGAAGAAATTGCATTATATCTTTTTGTGTAAGATTTTCATTTGGTAGTTCTTTGTTTAAATCTATCATCTCTACTCCTTTAGAAAGCAAAATAACACTGTTATAATGTATCTCTTATTTGATTTTGATTCCTTATCTGCAAATATTATACAATCAAAAAAGTAAAATACCACTTCACTTAATTAACATAGCAACAATTCTAATTCAAATACTCACCAATAATATGGAACAGAATTTTCTTTTTTCTTTAAAAGTAAATCAAAAAAGAGTTTAGGAAATTTGTATCTTTTTTGAGGTTAATGTTTTGTGTTATGCGTTCCCACAAAATTGTGCGAACGAGGAAAAACTTATATTGATGTCCTCCTGGCCTCCTTCTATAAAGTTTGTGTAAGCGAGGCCTAAGAGAATAAAAAGGCAGTGAGGATGGAGTCAAACCAATCTAATGCCTTTGCGCTTTCTCAGAAGAGAAAAAGCGGTTTAGTTACTTAAAATCTGTTGATTGATATTAAAGAAGTATGCGGTACTTTTAATAAGGTGTGCACCCTCATCAAAATACCTATTTGGATCTTCATCGATATTGGATTTATCAATGACTTTGGTATTTGCAAAATTGATATAAGCGCTGATTTCACTGGATAATTTGGTGTATTTGTTAAAGATATTTTTTGGGTACAACTTAGGGTATTTTTTCCCAATAATGCGGAGTTCCGTATTCAGATTTTTCAGATGGATATTAATCTCTTCAATATAAGACTGCATAAGTGCAACTTCTTCTTCTTCACATTCAGTTCTAGCAATAATTCCTGATCCTAGACCACGTAGTTTTCCAAGTCCATCTGTTAATGGGAGTATAGAAAACATCATCAAATGACTCACTTGATTATTAAGTTTACCGCCTTTTGCATAGAAATGTTTTTGTGTCTCCTGACCTATCTTAAGCATTCTTTTTACAAGGCTGCTATAGGCTTGAAATGCGATAAGCGAATCGAGTTTGAAGGCCATTTTATTAGTACTTTTAAGATGTTTTTTAAGAACATCAAACTCTTTGTCTATAGTAGGACCGGCTATTTTTGTCTTGAGACGTAAACTTCGAATGTGGTTTTTTATCTTTGTACGCTCTTCATAGACGCCAAACTGAGCAATAGTACTACCATTTAAAAAATTATAGGTTCCTCCCCGTGTCTTTTGAGTAGCAACAACGAGATTTTTCATATCACCTAGATAATCTGCTTTTTCTTTTGGAGTTGCTGCTGCATTGAGCGTCAAGACCGTGATGAGAGCAAAAAATATACTTTTCATTATTTTCCTTCGTTTTTTAAGAGTGTAACAGAATTATATCTTTCAAATATCCGCTTAATAATATCTAAGGTGCTTAATTTTTAACACATTAGGAATTGAGCTTGTTAAGCAAAGTTAATATCTCAGTTTTTAAGTAAAAAATAAGTTAAAAGTATCTCTGTATAGATTATATAAAGGTATTTGATTACAAAATCGTGTCAGGCACCGCTTTTTTCAATAAATGGCTAGATGCTGGTAAAAGTGTTTCCTTTACTTATTGTGGAGCGAAACCGCTATAGCTACCAGTTATTAATTTGCTTCTTAATACAGACATCGTGATGAGATTTTAGCCTTTAGAATCATCATCATGAATACTGCTAGACTAAGAATAAAAACAGAAGTTTTATTTGATAAACTCAACAACCTCATCAAACTCAAGACGAAGCTGCGATGACTGCTCATTCAGTCGGTAACCAAAGGGCAAAACCATAGCGAGTTGATATTGCGTCGTATCAAGTTCTAAAATCTCTTCTACGCTCTCTTTTTCAAAACCTTCAATAGGACACGAGTCAATTCCGATGTAGGCTGCGGCAGTCATCATATTTCCTGCAGCGATGTAGCTCTGTTTTGAGGTCCACGCATAGATGTTTTCATCAGTACTTAAGGTCTCTTCTAAATGCTCAGCATAAAGTTTAAGATAAAAATCTAGTTGCTCTTGAGGCATCTCACGTCGTGAAAATCGCTTTTTGGGAAGCCCGCTCTCTGGCTTGACATTTTCAATACCGGCAAGAATAACAACAAGATGCGAACAACTCGTTACTTGAACCTGATCCCAACATGCAGGTCGCAGTTTGGCTTTAAGTTCTTCGTTGCTAATAACAAGAAACTTCCACGCTTCCATACCAAAAGAGCTCGGTGAGGTGCGCCCTGACTCTAAGATATAGCGTATCTCTTCATCTGAAATTTTTTTAGTCTCATCAAAAACCTTACAGGCGTGTCTAAAACTCATTGCTTTTGTAAATTCATTTTTCATGCATCACTTCTTTATATTGAGTTATCAATTTATATCAGAACAATCTTACATGTAAGCCTTAAAATATAAAAAACAGTACAATCCCAATAAGACTCAACAGACCCATAGCTCCTCTGGCTTTCGTGAAATGACCTTGAAAGAGAGAGACTAAAACATAAACAAAAGCACCCATCATCAATCCATTGGTGATAGAGTAGGTTAAAGGCATCATCATAACAATAAAAAAAGTACTAAACATCACAGCAGGATCAGAATAGTCAATAGCCTTTAGTTCACTAAACATCAAAGCGCCTACGATGACAAGTACCGGGTAGATAGCATTGGAGTGAATCGCTTCAAAAAGGGGTAACATAAACAGTGGCAAGATAAAGAGCAGTCCCGTCACCACAGCGCTTAAACCCGTTCGGCCACCCTCTTCAACTCCCGCAGCACTCTCAATAAAAGCCGTCGTACTGGTCACTCCAACAAGGCCACTCACAGCGGTGGCAACAGAGTCAGCCTGGATGGTTTTTTCTAACTCTTTTGAACGGTGCTCTTCAAACATACCTGCGCGCATACCTACCCCTGCCAAAGTACCTAAGGTATCAACAATATCTGTTACTAAAAAGGTGATTATTACCGGAATAAGAGCCCAAGAAAACGCCGATACAATGTCTACATGTAAGGCAATAGGCATCATGGAAGCGGGCATGGACAAGAGTGTTTGAGGCAGCTCTTTTAAGCCAAAGAACCATGCTACCGATGCTGTAATAATAATTGATAAGACAAGTGCACCTTTATATTTTTTTATTGTAAAAAAAAGTGCTAAAGTTACACCAAAAAGTCCTAGTAATACCGCTGGGTCTTTAAGATTTCCCAAGCTCACTAAGGTGGCATCAGAATTGACGATAATCCCCATCTCTTTAAGACCAATAAATGCGATAAATGCTCCAATACCTGCACTCAGCGCGCGTTTAATATCTATGGGAATCGTCTCGATCATCCATTGACGTAAGGGTGTGAGACTTAAAATAACGTAGAGAACTCCAGAGATAAAGACAATACCCAAGGCTGTCTCCCAAGGAATTTTCATCACATTGACTAAGACAAAAGAGAAATAGGCATTTAAGCCCATCCCCACACTCATAGCAACAGGAGTATTTGCCCACAAACCATTAAGAATGGATGCAAAGATGGTCATGACGGCGGTTGCCGTAACCAAGGCTCCAAAAGGCATGCCTGATGCACTCATGATCGAAGCATTGACAGGAATAATATAGAGCATAGCAAAAAAGGTGGTTAGCCCAGCAATCAGTTCTGTTTTTACATTGGTATGATGAGCTTGCAGTGCAAAGCGTTTCATGAATTACTCCTTATTTTTACAGCGATGGATAAAGTGAAAGGCATTAGAATCAAAAAGGCCTTTATCGCTTATTTTAAGTGAAGGAATCACCAAAAGTGCCATAAACGACAAGGTCATAAACGGAGCACTCAAAGACGAGCCCAATACCTCTTTTGAAAAGTTATCCAGTTCGCTATAGCTCTTAGAGATTTCAAAACCATCATGACTACTCATTAATCCCGCTACCTCCAAGGCTAAAACATGCGAGTCTGTTTCATTAACCGCACTCACACCACCTCGGTTTTTAATGACAAGATTAACCGCCTCAGTTATCGCTTCATCACTACACCCTAGAGCAATAATATTGTGAGAGTCGTGAGCAACGGAGGAGGCAATGGCACCGGACTTGAGTCCAAAACCATGAACAAAAGCGACATAAGGCGCTACATTTTCATACCGATTGATGACTGTTATTTTTAAGATATCTCGCTCAATATCAGAGCTGAAATTTCCCTCATGATTAGGGAGATGCAGCAATTTTTCATCAGTAATCAACTCATGATCATGTGCGTGAATCACTTCAATAGCATCACACTCTTGCTTAAATGCAAAATCCTCAACTGACTTTAATTGCGCATGAAAATTATTAACAGGTTCGACCAAAAATGAGGGTATCAGAGAGTGAGATTTTCGAGCAAGCACTTCACCATTGATGACACATTGGATCAATCTGAAGTCACTCAGGTTTTCAACCTCTATAAAATCAGCCGCGTCGCCTACATGTAAACTTCCCACATCAAGTTTGTAGTGTTTAATAGGATTAATGCAAGCCATCTGAAGCACCTTGAAAAGATCATTCCCTTTTTCAAGAGCACGTATAACCAAGGCATTAATATGCTCTTTTTCCAGATCATTCGGGTGACGATCATCACTACAAAACATCATATTTTGATAATATTCGTCTATAAGCGGCGCTAAATCCTCGAAGTTCTTAGCAGCGGAACCCTCTCTAATAAGAATCTTCATCCCACAATCGAGCTTCTCTTTCGCTTCTTCATAACTAAAAGCTTCATGATCGGTACTGATTCCCGCATCAATATAGCGCTTTAGATCATCACCTCTAAGCGCTGGAGCGTGTCCATCTATAGGCTTATTGAGATGTTTTGCTAGCTCTATTTTAGCCATAATCTCAGTATCATTGTTTAAAACACCGGGAAAATTCATCACCTCACTTAGAAACTTAATCTCAGGATTTGAAAGAAGCTCTTTTATGTCTGCAACATCCAAAGTTGCACCACTTGTCTCAAAAGGGGTAGCAGGAACACAAGGTGAGGCGCCAAAGTAAAATTTAAAAGCAACTTGAGACGCATTTTTCAGCATAAAATCTATCCCATCCCTACCTAAAACATTGGCGATTTCATGAGGATCACTCACGGTGGCTACAGTCCCATGAAGCGAAGCAAGACGAGCAAATTGAGAGGGTATGAGCATAGAACTTTCGATATGAATATGGGCATCAATAAAACCTGGCAATATATAAGTAGAAAGTGCTTCATCAATAGCAACAACTGAGGCTATCTTTTTATCTTTCACCTCAATAGATGCAGGAAAAATATTACGATTTAAGATATCAACATAATTTGCTTTTATTTTCATAGTTTTAAATGGTATCACAATTTTAACAAGGAGCCTCTTAATGAATACTTCCCTAAAATCTGCATTTTACCATTAACCAAAACTTAACTATCTTTTGAGTATAATCCACGATTAAATAATGAACGAAAGTGGACACTATATGAGCTTTTATAAAACTCTAAAACCTTTACTTTTTAAACTTGAACCCGAAACAGCACACCATTATGCTGAAATTTTTTTAAATTCAGCAAGCAGTTTTCCTTTTCTGTTTTCACCTTGGACGAAAAAACATTTTATTGATAATGCCATCTTAAACCAAGAACTTTTTGGACGTACTTTTCTCAATCCTGTCGGTCTTGCGGCAGGATTTGATAAAAATGCTACTATGGTTCACGGAATAAAAGCACTTGGTTTTGGCTATACCGAGATAGGAACACTAACCCCTAAACCTCAAGAAGGAAATCCAAAACCGCGTATGTGGCGTCATATTGAACAAGAAGCTTTGCAAAATGCGATGGGCTTTAATAATGATGGACTCGAACTGATAGAGAGACGTCTCAGGAACATTGTCCCTTTCGATACTCCAATTGGTGTCAACGTGGGTAAAAATAAACTTACTAGCGAAACTGATGCTATTAATGACTATACCACGCTTATCAGCGCCCTACACACCTACGCAGATTATCTGGTGATTAATATCTCATCGCCAAATACTCCAGGACTTCGTGATCTTCAAAATGAGTCTTTTATTACCGAACTTTTTGAAAAGTCAAAAGCACTCACAGAGAAACCGATTTTGCTTAAGATTGCTCCTGATATGCAATTGGCTCAAGCTGTAGATTTGACGGCTTTGGCTGTTGAAAAAGGTGCTGATGGTATCATTGCAACCAATACAACGATAGACTATTCATTAGTACCTAAACCTTATGACATCGGTGGACTAAGCGGCGCAATTTTAAGCGATAAAAGCTTCGAAGTTTTTGATGCTATTGCCAAAGAGCTTTATAAGAAAACGACACTAATCTCAGTTGGTGGGATTGACAGTGCCGATGAAGCCTATCGACGTATACGCGCCGGTGCATCTTTAATCCAGGTCTATAGCGGACTTGTTTTTAAAGGCCCTTCTCTGGCTCAGGAGATCAACAAAGGAGTTATCAGACATCTTCAAAATGATGATTTCAGCTCTATCACTGAAGCCATTGGTGCAGATCGATGAAAAAAACACTCTTTACATTACTTTTAACACTAGGAACGCTTATGGCATCACCCTTGCCTCATTATGAAACACAAACACTAAAAAATGGCTTGCAGATCGTTGTCATCCCTATGCATAACGGTACGGGCGTCATCTCAACAGACATCTTCTATAAAGTTGGAAGTCGTAACGAAGTTATGGGTAAAACCGGTATTGCTCACATGCTTGAGCATATGAACTTTAAATCAACCAAAAACCTTGAAGCCGGTGAGTTTGATAAACATGTCAAAAGTGTCGGTGGTCTTAACAATGCCTCCACTGGTTTTGACTATACCCACTACTATATTAAATCAAGTGTCGAAAATCTTGAAACGCCCTTAAGCCTTTTTGCAGAACTCATGCAAAACCTAAATCTTAAAGATGAAGAGTTTCAGCCAGAACGCGATGTTGTCACCGAAGAGCGCCGCTGGAGAACGGACAACAATCCGCTAGGCTACCTCTACTTCAGACTCTTTAATAACGCCTATCTTTATCATCCTTACCACTGGACACCTATTGGGTTTATCAATGATATTTTAACATGGAGTATTGATGATATTCGAGACTTTCATGCCACCTATTATCAACCTAAAAATGCTATTTTGATTGTAACAGGTGATATTGATCCTAAAGTCGCTTTCAAAGGTGCTAAAAAACATTTTGATGGTATTAAAAATACAAAAGAGATTCCTCTATTTAAATTCAAAGAGCCGCGCCAAGATGGTGCGAAACGTATTATGATTGCAAAAGAGAGTGAAGTTGAAATGATCGCAATCACCTTTCATATTCCTAACTTTCTTGATGCTGATCAAGTCAAACTCTCTGCTATTTCAGAACTCTTAAGTGCGGGTAAAAGCTCACGTCTGTATGAAGAACTCGTCGATAAAAAGCAGATGGTCAATCAGGTCTATGCTTACAATATGGAAAATATCGATCCAGGTCTCTTTATCTTCTTGGCTTCATGTAACCCAGGTGTTAAAGCTGAAGATGTCGAAAAAGAGCTATTAGCTCAGATTGATAAACTCAAAAAAGAGTTGATCTCTCAAGATATTTTAGAAAAGATTAAAATCAACACAAAAGCAGAATTTATCTACTCTTTAGAGAGTTCAACCTCAGTAGCCAACCTTTTTGGTGGTTACCTTGCACGTGGAGATATTAAACCCCTCTTAGAGTATGAAGACGCTTTAGAGAAGCTCAAACCTAAAGACATTCAAGAAGCAGCAAAAAAATATTTTGATTTTACCCAATCCACAACAATGATACTAAGAAAGGCAGACAATGAATAGAGTTACCGGAGCAACCACCGCACTGATCACCCCATTTAAAAATGGGAAACTAGATGAGGCCTGTTATGCTAAATTAATTCAACGGCAAATTGACAACGGTATTGACGCCGTATGTCCTGTTGGAACCACAGGAGAGAGTGCTACGCTTACGCATCAAGAAGACAAACGCTGCATCGAGATCGCGGTAGAAGTTTGTAAAGGCACAAATACTAAGGTTCTTGCAGGTGCGGGAAGCAACTCTACTGCAGAAGCTATTAATATTGCAAAACATGCTCAAGCATTTGGTGTTGATGCTATTTTCTCTGTCAGTCCTTACTACAACAAACCATCTCAAGAGGGTCTGTATCAGCACTATAAAGCCATTGCTAATGCCGTTAGTGATCTTCCTTTTATGCTCTACAATGTTCCAGGACGTACGGGTGTTGACATCAGCCCTGATACTGTTATTCGTCTTTTTGATGATGTTCCTAATATTTACGGTATCAAAGAGGCGACAGGAAGTTTGGAACGTACCATTGAACTGCTTTCAAAACGTCCTGATCTTGCAGTTTTAAGTGGTGATGACGCCATTGATTTCCCTATGCTTGCAACAGGTGGTGCGGGAATCACTTCGGTCACCGCCAACTTAATTCCCGATCTCAAAAGCCAACTCGTTCATAGTGCACTTGAAGGTGATTTTGCAAGTTCAAGAGCAATTAATGATCAACTTCATCCCATAAACAAAGTACTTTTTTGCGAATCTAACCCGATTCCTATCAAAGCGGCTATGTATATTGCAGGTCTTATTGACACTTTAGAATACCGTCTACCTCTAGTAGCACCAAGTACCCAAAACATGAAAAATATTGAAAAAGTGATGCAAAACTACACCATCGTAGGAGCACGTTAATGTCAAATATGAAAGGAAAAACTCTTGTTATTACAGGGGCGACTAAAGGAATCGGTAAAGCCATTGCAGAGAAATTTGCACAAAATGGTGTCGATATTGCCTTTACTTACAACTCAAATGAAGAAACTGCCAATGAAATTGCAGCAGACTTAATAGCTAAGTATGGTATAAAAGCTAAGGCATACCCTTTAAATATCCTTGAGCCTGATGAGTTTAAACCTCTTTTCAAAGCAATTGATGAAGATTTTGATCGTATCGATTTCTTTGTCTCTAATGCCATGATCTACGGTCGTCCCGTAGTCGGTGGATATGGAAAATTCATGCGCCTTAAACCTCGTGGTCTTAACAATATCTATACCGCTACGGTTAACGCTTTTGTTCTAGGCTCTCAAGAAGCCGCAAAACGTATGGAAAAAATCGATGGTGGTTCTATTGTTACGATGTCAAGTACGGGTAACTTAATCTACATCGACAACTACGCCGGTCACGGTACCAATAAAGCCGCCGTTGAAGCGATGAGTCGTTACGCGGCCGTTGAACTAGGTGAGATGGGAATTCGTGTGAATGCGGTCTCTGGTGGTCCCATCGATACCGATGCACTGAAAGCCTTTACTAACTATGAAGAGGTCAAAGCTGAGACGATTAAACGCTCATCCGTTAATCGTATGGGTTCTCCTGAGGATATTGCAGGTTCTGTTTACTTTTTATGTACCGACGAAGCGAGCTGGATAACGGGACAAACCCTTGTTGTTGATGGTGGAACAACTTTTAGATAATGCTCAATCTTCCTAATCAATTAGCGCTATCGCGTATCCTCATGGCACCACTGTTATTCTGGCTTATTTTAACGCCAGAACTCTTCACAGATAATGGCTGGCACATCAGCTGGAGTTACTATTTTGCGACACTAACCTTTGTTTTAGCTAGTGCTACCGATTTTTTTGACGGTTATATTGCCCGTGAGCTTGATCAAAAAACCATGCTTGGTGCTATTTTAGATCCCCTTGCTGATAAGATGCTCACCTTAGCTGCTTTTTTAGGCTTAATGGTTATGGGTGACGCTTCACCTTGGGCCATTTACATCATCATCATTCGTGAACTTTTCATCACAGGTCTTCGTACCGTTGCAGTCAGTGAAAATCTTGATATCAGCGCGTCTTGGGCAGGTAAGATTAAAACAGTCATGCAGATGATCGCTATTGGATTTTTACTCATGCATTGGCCATGTGATGATTTACTCTTATGGATTGCAGTTGCTATGACACTCTACTCTGGTGGTGAGTACCTCTACGGCTTTCGCAAAGCCTTTTTAAAGGAAAACAGTTAATGAGCTGGTTTATCGCTTTTTTAATTCTCTCGCTATTGATCTTTTTTCATGAGTTAGGACACTACAGCGCCGCACGTTATTTCGGTGTCTTTGTTGAAGTCTTTAGTATCGGTTTTGGTAAAAAAATTGCCTCATTTGATTTTATTGGAACACGCTGGCAAGTCTCGATAATTCCTCTTGGCGGTTATGTCAAGATGAAAGGTCAAGAAGATATGGACCCTGCCGCTAGAAGTGATGACGATGATAGCTATAACTCTAAAAAGCCTTGGCAACGTATTATTATCTTACTTGCTGGTCCTGCGGCTAATTTTCTTTTAGCCTATCTGCTTTACTTTTTTATTGCTCTTGGGGGACCACAAACTCTGGCTCCTGTTGTTGGAAAGATTGTTCCAGATTCTCCTGCTGCCCTAGCAGGTTTGATGGAAAATGATCGTATCACGAGTATCAATAATCAGGCCATCACCACATGGAAAGAGATGACAGGAATCATCAAAGAGGCGAAGGGAGCACTCAGCGTCGAAGTCGAACGTGGTGCCTATCTTAAAACCTTACATGTAACACCTCGCATTACTGAAACTGAAAATATGTTTCGCGAGACCGTACAGCGCAAAATGATAGGTATCGGCTCTGCTGGAGTTGCCATCACCCAAGAGTTCGGGTTTTTTGAATCCTTCTCTTACGCTGCCGTAGAGACCTACGAAGCCTCAAAACTTATCTTTTTAAGTTTACAAAAATTGCTTACAGGAGTCGTTCCGGCTAAAGAGCTTGGAGGGGTGGTAAGTATTGTTCAGATTACCGCAGATGCATCGAGTAGTGGTTGGATGGCACTCTTTTTCTTTACTGCACTGATCTCTGTCAATCTCGGTGTTTTAAACCTCTTACCTATTCCTGCTCTTGATGGCGGGCATATCATGTTTAATCTTTATGAGATGATCGTACGTCGTGCTCCTAGTGAAGCCGTACTGATTAAACTGACCATTGCAGGCTGGGTTCTGCTCTTGGGATTAATGAGTTTAGGACTCTATAACGATATCAATAGAATTGTAGGGTCTTAACTAAGGAATCAGAATTGAATAAAATGTAAATCTAAGCGATTGCTATTTTAGTTCTAGTCACACTATTTTATGAGGAGCATAGCCTTAGCTACGCGACGATTAAAATCGTTTGACTAGGGCTAAAAGAGTACGCTAAGATTTATGTTTTATTTAATTTTGATTCCTAAGCCCTTAGCACACAGTTTCGGCCTGCGTCTTTTGCCTCATAAAGTGCTTTATCTGCACGCGCAATAGTCGCTTCAATATCCTCATCTTCAATAATCTCAGTCACCCCAAAACTGGCAGTAACCTGAGGCAGATTATCGTGCTTTGTATCTTCAAGAGCTTGACGTATCTGATCTGCAATGTTAAAAGCTTGATCTGCAGTTGCTGTGGGAAGTAAAGCGACAAACTCTTCACCACCCCATCGACATAAGATATCAACATTACGAAGGGATTGAAGTAAGATATTTGAAGTCTGCTTTAAAACTTTATCACCAATATTATGACCATAACTGTCATTCACATTTTTAAAATGATCCAGATCAACAATCATCATTGACATCGTATTATGGCGCTGTTTCATCACCGTATATTCAGAGATATAGAGTTCCATAAACTTCATGCGGTTATAGAGACCTGTTAAAGGATCAGTACCCGCTATTCTTTCATATTTTTCACTCTTTTTTTCTAATATTTTATTGATTTCACTAAGCTCTTCTTGATACTCTTTCATCATCACAGCCCAACGACTGTACGTGATAGCAACCAACTCTCTTTGTGTTATCACACCAATAAGTTTGCCGTGATTATCTACCGTAACAATACGTTTAAAATGTTTATCTTTCATAAACTGTAGGGCTTGCTTTATGGTGCTTTCATGATGCAAGGTCTGAACGGGTTGTGACATGTAAGCACTTATAGGTAAGGAAAGGTCACTTTTTTGTTGTATAAGACGTAGGATATCTTCAGTAGTTACAATACCCACCGGTTTTCTATCTTCTAAAACCATCGCTGATTCGTGCAAATACCTACCCATATCATGCATGACACTTAAACTATTTTCATCAGATTCGACCCAGCGATTATTTTTATTGCCTTTAACAAAATCACGAAGACGGTAATTATCCATTAAGGTATCGGGGTCTATACTTGAAATAATATCTGAGTGCGTCACAATTCCATAAAGCGTTGCATCTTCATTTAATACCGCTATCAGTTCTGAATCACTTTGTAAAAACTCAAGGGCATCAAGAATATTACTATCACTCTGAATCGTAGGCAAGAGCTGAAGATTAAGCCGTTCTAGCGTTGCATTCATATCAAAATTAGAATGCTTTACCCGCAACACATCATGAACATTCAAGTTCTTATATCCATGATCACTGATTACGACAATATTACGATGTTCACTGCCAATCATATGTTTAACAGCAGTATCGAGTGTTGCTGAAATCGAAATCGTTCTGACACTAGTTGTAGCCAACTCTTTTATTGATGGAAAATGCATAGAATCATTATAACAAAATTGAACTTCAATAAAATTTAACTTAAAGGGCAGCTCTAAAATAAATGCTGCATACCGAGTAGCCTATAAGTAGTATTCAAATCAACTCTAGGTAAAATGTTTTACTTGCATTACTTAGGAAAATTTATGGATATTGTCTCCTATAAACAACATATAGATACTATTATTGAAAATATCGAAAAAGCACGCTTACATGTAAGCGCTCACCACATCGTTAAAGTGGTGGCTGTCAGTAAATACTCTGATACTAAGGCTGTTCAATCACTTTATGAAATCGGTCAACGTGCCTTTGGTGAAAACAAGGTACAAGACCTTAAATCAAAAAGTGAATCTCTTGATGAGCTTCCATTAGAGTGGCATTTCATAGGCAATCTTCAAAAGAACAAAATCAATCAACTCCTTGCTCTTGATCCTTTTTTATTGCAATCGCTTGATACGATAGCCTTAGCTCAAGCTTTACAAAAACGCCTAGAGAGCAGTGAGCAGAACCTTGATGCCCTACTTCAGATCAACAGTGCTAAAGAGGAGAGCAAATCAGGTGTCATGCCTGAAATGGCTCATGATATTTATGCTCAAATTCAAGAGAGTTGTCCTAATATCAATCTAAAAGGGGTGATGAGTATCGGAGCACATAGTGAGAATAAAGCGCTCATTCAAAAAAGTTTTGAGATGACCCATAATATATATGAGTCACTGCCTCATGCGTCTATCTGCTCTATGGGTATGAGTAGTGACTACGAATTAGCCATTAAAAGCGGTGCCAATATGGTTCGTCTCGGATCAGTTATGTTTTGTAAATAATCCTTCTCTTTTAGAATAGCTTATGCATATCTTTAAAGAAGAGGTTCTGTATTGAATAAAATATTACTATCACTACTCTTTGCGCTAACACTTAATGCTGAGACAATCAACATTGCTGTTGCGGCTAATGTCAGTTACGCTATCGATGAACTCAAAGCTGAATTTGCCAAAGAGCACCCCGAAACTAAGATTCGAGTTACGCTAGGAAGTAGTGGAAAACTCACGGCACAGATTAAAAATGGTGCGCCTTATGGACTGTTTATGTCAGCCAATATGAGATATCCCAATGCTCTTTATGCAGAGGGCATTGCCATTACAAAACCTATCGTATATGCACAAGGAGGTCTCGCTTTTTTAAGCGTGAGAAAATACGATCTTTCCAAAGGTATCGTGCTTCTTCACAATAAACAGATCAAAAAGATTGCTATCGCCAATCCTAAAACAGCTCCTTATGGCATCGCCACAGTCGAAGCTTTGAAAAATGCCAAAATCCATGAGGCAATAAGATCAAAATTTGTCTATGGTGAGTCCATCTCACAGACCGTATCCTACACCGTGACTGCCACAGATATAGGCATCATTGCCAAATCTTCTCTCTACAGCTCAAAGATGAAACAGTTTAAAGAAAACGTACACTGGATGCCGCTTGATCCTAGTCTCTATACTCCTATACAACAGGGGATCGTTTTACTAAAATATGCCAACAAAAACAGAGCTTATCAAGCATTTTATAACTTTATACTCAGTCCAAAAGCCAAAGCCATCTTCAAAAAATATGGATACCTTATCTCATGAATCGTATCAATGCCATCATTACAGCTATAGAGAGTGTTGATAATATCAACATCGTTACCTTTCTTGCCGGCAGTCAAAATATGTGCATGATGTCACTTGAACTCAATTCACAACTGAGCGTAGGTTCAAAAGTTGTTATAGGGGCTAAAGCAACACATATCGCTATCGCTAAAGAGCTTAGCGGAGAGCTTAGTATCTCAAATCAACTTGGTGTCATCATTGAAGATATGACTCTCGGAGAGCTCTTGTGCAGTATTAAATTTCAATTTAATGGTGCACTTATAGAGAGTATTATTACTAAAACATCCGCTTTAAACATGCAACTCCAAGTCGGTAGCGAGATGACTGCGCTGATTAAATCTAGCGAGCTCTCGATTGTGGAGATATTATAATGGACTTTTCTAGCTTAGATTTAGAGCCCTTTATACTCTCTTTTAAACTTGCAGGGATTACTACACTTATCCTGTTCATTATAGCCTTACCCATTAGCTGGTGGTTAAGTCAGACACAGTGCAGGTGCAAACCTTTTGTTGAAGCGATCACTTCACTTCCTATTGTCCTGCCCCCTTCTGTTATAGGTTTTTATATTCTTTTTGCCCTCTCTTATAACTCACCCTTAGGAGCTTTTTTTGAAGAGACCTTTGGGATTACCTTAGTTTTTAACTTTACAGGTCTTGTTATTGCGAGCTGTTTTTACTCTTTTCCTTTTATGGTGCAACCGCTTCAAGGCGGCTTTGAATCGCTCAATAAAAATATGTTAGAAGCCTCCACTATTGCGGGAAAAAATCAGCTTCAGACACTCTTACATGTAGCCCTTCCCAACATCAAACCTGCCCTACTTACCGCGCTCATTGTCACCTTTGCTCATACGGTTGGAGAGTTTGGTGTCGTACTCATGGTGGGGGGTTCAATTCCTGGAGAGACTAAAGTCGCTTCCGTAGCCATTTATGAATTTGTGGAAGTGATGGACTATACTCAAGCGCATCTCTACAGTGCTATTATGCTTGTACTGAGTTTTGTCGTGCTTTTAGGGGTCTATCTCTTTAATCATCATCACGCTAAACGTATAGGAATTTCCTAATGATTGCATTGAATATTCAAAAGCAACTTCTTGGCAGTAATGGTGAGATGCCCTTACATGTAAAGCTCTTTATCGAAGAACACAGTTTTGTTGCCCTTGCTGGACAAAGCGGAAGCGGTAAGACCACACTGCTTCGTACCTTAGCCGGATTAGAGAGCGCTCAGGGTGAAATAAGGGTAGCGGGAACATCATGGTTAGATGCCAAAAAAAGCTTACATGTAAAGCAGCGTGGTATTGGATTTATCTTTCAAGACTATGCGCTCTTTCCCAATATGAGTGTTGAGCAGAACCTTCTTTATGTTACTAAAGACAGAGAACTCGCCAAGCATCTTCTCGATATGACAGATTTACACGCCTTAAGACAGAGGCTACCCGCGACCCTTAGCGGTGGCCAAAAACAGCGCGTAGCACTCTGCCGTGCACTCATGAACCGACCAAAACTGCTACTCATGGATGAACCCCTTTCTGCACTTGATCCTGAAATGCGTTCTAAACTTCAACATGATATTCTTTCGCTTCATAAAGAGTTTGGAACCACTACCATTATGGTCTCTCATGATCCTAGCGAGATCTACCGTTTAGCCGATCGTGTCGTTGTATTGGAGCAGGGAAAAGTTATTCAAGATGGCACCCCCAAAGATGTACTACTCCATACCAAAGGCAGTCAAAAGTTCTCTTTTCAAGGTGAGATACTTGATATTGTCAAAGCAGATGTGATTCATGTCGCTATTATCGCTATCGGTCAGCAGATCGTCGAAGTGGTTTTAGATTCCGCAGAAGCTCAAAGATATAAAATCGGCGATCAAATCTCAGTAAGCACCAAAGCCTTCGCTCCTACATTAACATAAAAGTTCAAATAGCTAA
>JAYEGP010000116.1:0-3637 GCA_034659135.1 Campylobacterota bacterium | reverse complement strand
CTAAAGAGAAAGAAAAGTAATGAGTGGCGATAATAATTCTAATAATAGAATAAAACCACCGCTTTACAAAAGCCATTTTGAAGAAGTGGCAGTGCGAGAAGTGCATCATAAGAAGCATTCTCCTCTAAAGAAGTATCTGTAGTTAATATTGGGCATCCCGTTTTCCACACTTCACCAGGAAGACTTTGATATTTTTCATGACGTTTAAGCGCATACTTTTCGTAAAGGTTTGTGTTGTCATCACTGTGTCCATCGCGATATACCAAAGCGTCACCCGTTTCATCAGGTACCCATATCTCAAAACGACGTGCGATAGGTGTCCCTTTGGCAGATAAAAATGTCATTACATAGGCATCTTCTTCAATCATCCATACCGGTAGTGCCAATGCTGTCGTGATACCTTCTTTCGCCGCTTTTTTTGATCTTAGAAATGTATCAGATTCACCAAGATCTTTGATAATATATGGCATCTGACTCTCCCAGGCACTTCCAGGTAAACCGTGACCGCGCATGATCTTTATGCTACGTGAAATCCATTCAAAATCTTTCATGGTTCCATAATAGCCCTCAACCAGACCCATCTCAACACGACGATCAGGAACCTTGCTCCATAACTCAATTGCCCCAGCATGTTCTTCTAGGTCACCACATAAAAAGACTACCACAGCATTGAGATATTCGCCTGCGAAAATTGGCATGGCTATGGCGCAAGTAAGACCAATCTTGTTTGCCATCTCAGTACGCTTGAAGTACGAACCCTCAAGTTCTTTTAAAATAATAGGATGCTGTTGAGCCCACGCTTTTCCAGGAAGCCCTTCGTTGTAATCAAATGTCATTGTCTTACTATAATCTTCAAACTCTTTAAAAGAACCATAAAATCCATTCACCAAAGTGAGTTGCGTTTTCTCTTTATTGGGTTCCCATATCTCAGTAGCTTTAATAAAACTTTTCATTTGAATCTACTCCTAGTATTTAATTTTATTATGTGTATGCAATTATTGTTCCATTATATAGAATATTTTTTGCATATATAAAGAAATGATACAAGATACCTTTATGCACCTTCTTGAGAAGATCCGTGTTCAATTTCTATTTGATCACCCTTTTTTAAGTGTTTTAGCCCTATCGCTTCCCATGCAGATACGTGAAAATCCTCATGAAATCTTTGAAACTGATGGGGTGTCTATTTTTGCTGATATGCATAAGTCATCTAGCTACTCTGACGCACAACTTAAATACATGTACGCTCATACGCTTTTACATGTAATGCTAAAACACGCATTTCGATTAGGCGGACGTGAGATGAAAGTCTGGAATCGTAGTAGTGATATTGTCATCAATCTACTTTTAAAGGATTTTGAGAGAGTAGGGGAGCGCCCAGAAGATGAAGTGTTGCTAGAGAAGTTTTCTGATATGAGTGTTGAAGAGGTTTACAATGCTCTGTATGAAGAGAGCCCTGAAGGTGAGGGAACACCCGATGAAGAGAATCCCCAAGAGCAGAAGTTAGATCTCATTGAAAATGAAGGTGACACACAAGCCGCCATGGAAGAGCTTGATACCTTAATTGTTCAAGCCATGGGTGCGGCGCAGAAACAAGGGAATATTCCCAGTTCATTTTTAGAAGTTATTAATGAAGTCATTCGTCCTAAGATTGATCTCGAAACCCTTTTACATACCTACTTGAGTGAAAGTTTTTTTGATAAAACAACGGATTTTTCTACTCCTAATCGACGTTTTATTCATCAAGGCCTTTACCTTCCTGGCTATAAACGTGAACGCAATCGTCTAAATCTTTATATTGCCCTTGATCGATCGATGAGTATCTCACGTGATGCTTTTTCAAAATTTTTAGGCATTATTGATTCGGTCTTGCGTATGAGTTCAGACTTTAGCATTAGTGTGATTCCTTTTGATGAAGCGGTGGATGAAGCGAGTATCGTCTCTTATGATGCGGCAGCGTTAAAGCCACCATCTCTTGCCTTTGCAAAAGGTAATGGCGGTACGGAGTTTGCACCTGTTATAGAGTATTTAAAAGATAAAAACACGCATGAAAGTGCCTTGATGGTTCTGAGTGACGGTTTTTTTAAGATTGAGAAAGCTTCTGAAATGAGTACCCTCTTTTTAGTCAGTGAAAAACGTAATATGAAAAGGTTTGAACGCTATGGCGATGTCTTTTACTTTGACCTATAAAGAGGAAATTGAAGCGCTTAAAGACGAAGATGAAAAAGCTTTTGAAGCACGTGGTGATGCTATTTACATGTACCATGAAGATGATGAAGCGCGTCTTGAATGGGCCTTTTATCGTCCATCAGGATCCCATGCAGAGCAGGTAAGCGATCCCAATCCTATAGTCTCAATTATGGCTTTTAACCATTCACGTTTGGGTGCGCTAGAGCGTTTTACCCGCGTTCACAATGATGTTATTAATGAAGATCGCTATCGGGTAAAGATCCGAAATCGTAGCCGTATGCTCTTTCGTGCAATGGTTGATGATGATTTCAAAGAGTTAATGCAGGTCTTAGCGATAGCTCCGATCTTTTTAGATCAAGCCTGTGATCAGATGATGAATGGACGTATCTGGAACGAAACCTACGCGGATCTCGAAGCGGTCAGCCAGTTTATAGACTTAGTCGAACCACAGCTTGATGCCAAACTGCTTGAAGGGATTAAAAGACGCCTGCAACCTATCAAAAACTTCACTTTCGATGAAGCGAAGGCGTATCTTGAGACCTTAACATGTCAAGTACAAAAATTGCATTTACTAATAAAAGAGCATTATGTTGATATGTATGAGACGTGGATTGAAAAGAGTTCACTTCACCCGCTTCAGCGTATCGCACTACAGAAGCAGATAGACATTTTAAAGGAATCTCATGAGTGAAAATGAAATTAAAGTCATTAAGTCGATCTACGCCTTAAGCGATGATATCGATTATAACCTTTATGAGGCTATTGATATTGCTGAGTACGCTAAACTCGATAAATCAACTGTTGATGAGACCATCACCTCGCTTTACGATCAAGGTTTTTTAGGTGAATGTATGAGCTATGAAGATGACGGCATGGAAACCTACCATCTTATGGATAAAGCCTTAGCTTTTGTAGAGATGTAATGACCGCTGTACTTTTTTACGAGAAACCGGGTTGTGCAACGAATGCTAAACAGAAAGAAGAGCTTAAAAATGCAGGGTGTATGCTTATCCAGAGAAGTCTTTTGGATCATGGACTAAGTCCTGAAGAGCTTTATGAGTTTCTAAAACCTTTAGATGTAAGTGCTTGGTTTAACCCCAGTGCCCCAAAGATTAAAAAGGGTGAACTCGATACTAAAAATATCTCTAAAGAAGAGGCCTTAGCACTTTTACACAAAGAACCCATCTTAATTCGTCGTCCTTTAATGGTGATAGGTGATCGTAAGTTTTGTGGTTTTGAGCGTCGAAAAATCAAGAAGATTTTTGGATTGGATCTTGGTAATACCCGTGTTAATGAGTCTTGTATGAACGCTGATCTTACATGTAAGAATTAATAAGGAGTTGTCATGAAAATTATTCAAAAGAGAATCAGATCAAAAATTCATATGGGAAGTATCTATATGGTGCTTATCGGTGTTATTGTCGCTTATAAAGTCTTTACTGCGTAA
>JAYEGP010000115.1:45433-47460 GCA_034659135.1 Campylobacterota bacterium | reverse complement strand
GCAAACTACGAACATCCCGATGTCGCAAAGTTTGAATACAAAGAGCAGTGGGCACGAGATGCAAAGTTTAAAGATGCCAAGGTCATGGCACTGCTTGGCAGTGGTTTTGATCCGGGTGTGACGAATGTTTTTTGTGCTTATGCTCAAAAACACTATTTTGATGAGATTCATACGATTGACATTTTAGACTGCAATGCGGGTGATCATGGCTATGCTTTTGCGACGAACTTTAATCCTGAGATTAATCTTCGTGAAGTGAGTGCAAAAGGGCGTTACTGGGAAGAGGGTGAGTGGATAGAGACCGATCCGATGGAGATCCATATGCCGTGGGATTATCCTGAAGTCGGTGTCAAAGAGAGTTATCTGCTTTATCATGAGGAGATGGAGTCACTTGTCAAACATATCAAGGGGCTCAAACGTATTCGATTTTTTATGACCTTTGGTGAGAGCTATCTGATGCATATGAAAGCCTTGGAAAATGTGGGAATGCTCGGCATTGAAGCGGTAGAGCATCAAGGTCAGAAAATTGTGCCGATTGAATTTTTAAAGACCTTACTGCCTGATCCTGCTTCCTTAGGCCCTCGAACCAAGGGTAAAACCAATATTGGGATTGTAGCTGAGGGGATTAAAGATGGCGAAAAGAAAAAAATCTACATCTATCAGGTCAGCGACCATGAACAGTGTTATGCCGAGGTGAACTCTCAAGCGGTCTCTTATACAACGGGAGTGCCTGCGGTTATTGGCGCAAAATTGATGCTTGAGAAACAATGGTATACAGAGGGTGTTTACAATATGGAACAGTTTGATCCTGATCCCTTTATGGATGAACTAAATCTTCAAGGGCTACCTTGGAAAATACGCGAACTTTGATATAATAAATTTTAATTTTTAAAGGATACCTAATGACGTTACCAGAAATACCTTCTCTTCCGATTCCACCCTTACCTATTGAGATTCCTCTTTTAATGCACCCTGTGGTAGCTCATTTTGCTATTGCGATTCCTGTGATTGTACTGCTTTTAGAACTTGCCAACCTCTTCGCTAAGCGACGCGGAATTTCAGTGGCATCTCTAGTGATGATCATTGCGATGATGTTCATCTATGTTGCCTTATTCATTACGGGTAAAGTTGATGGTACTGAGGGCTATATATTCTTGAGTGAAGCGGGTCAAGATGAGTTTAAGGAGCATAAGCTTATCGGTCTGTATCTTATCTACGCTACTGCGATTGTTGCGGTGTTTAAGATCTTAGCGATGTTGATTCAAAAAACGGCTTTTAAGATCTTTTTTGTGCTCCTCTTAGTTGGATTTGTCGGCGTGAACATGTACCAAGGTAAAGAGGGTGGCGATTTAGTGTATGAGTTCGGAATGAACAATGTGGCGCTTAGTGATGCACAAGATCAAATGGATGAGTTGAATGATGAGATTGATGAACTTAAAGAACAGCTCGAAGCGGCAAATGAACTTACATGTAAAGAGGTTCAAGAGTCTATCGATCAAGTTTTGGAAGAAGATGAAGCAGCAAGTGAAGCAGCTAAAACAGAGCTGCCGACTGATACTCATGTTGATGAAAACGGTATCATTGATACTGAAAATCAAGCTCCTAAAGAAGCGGCGTAACTTTCGTTACGTACGCTTAAACCTTTAATGACAGAAATCCTTCTCACAACACTCAACGCGCGTTATTCTCACAGCTCTTTAGCCCTTCGGTATCTCTACGCAAACCTTCATGAACTTCAAGAAAAAGCGCAGATTTTAGAGTATGTTATCAATGAAAACATGCAAAATATTGCCGAGAAACTCCTTACATGTAAGCCTCGTATTATTGGAATTAGTGTCTATATCTGGAACGCTTCTGATGTTGAAGAACTCTTACATATTATCAAAAAAGTAGCGCCTCAAACCGTCGTTGTTTTGGGAGGACCTGAGGCGAGTTATATGCCCCATCGTGTCAATTTTGATGCGGCAGATTATATTGTCAGTGGCGAGGGGGAAGAGGTTTTTTATGAATTATGTCAGAAAATTTTG
>JAYEGP010000115.1:33092-45333 GCA_034659135.1 Campylobacterota bacterium | reverse complement strand
AACCGTCGTTGTTTTGGGAGGACCTGAGGCGAGTTATATGCCCCATCGTGTCAATTTTGATGCGGCAGATTATATTGTCAGTGGCGAGGGGGAAGAGGTTTTTTATGAATTATGTCAGAAAATTTTGGCAAATGATGCCCCAAGGGAACGGGTTATTTCTGCTTCTATGGTCGCTATAAAAAACTTGAAACTCCCTTATGAATTTTATAATGATCATGATGTTGCTAACCGTCATGTCTATGTAGAGGCGTCTCGTGGGTGTCCTTTTTTGTGTGAGTTCTGCCTCTCATCCATTGATGAAAAAGTGCGTAATTTTGATCTGGATATTCTGTTGAATGAGTTTGAAAAACTGTGGGAAAGAGGTGTGCGTGATTTTAAATTTATTGATCGTACCTTTAATATCAACATGCGCTTTGCTAATGCAATTTTAGATTTTTTTCTCTCCAGAGAGCCGCCATATTTTGCTCATTTTGAAGTCATACCCGATCATTTTCCCGAATCCCTTAAAGCAAAGCTAAAGCAGTTTCCATCAGGTTCTTTGCAACTTGAAGTGGGTATTCAGACCTTAGACCCTGAAATCGCCAACACGATCAACCGCCCTCTGAAACTTGAAAAGATCAAAGAGAATATACAATTTTTAGAGAGAGAAACATCGGCACATATGCACCTTGATTTGATTGTCGGTCTTCCGGGTGAGACTCTTGAGGGCTTAGGAAAAAATTTAGATGAACTCTGTGCCTTAAGTCAGAGTGAAATACAGATAGGTATCTTGAAAAAACTCTCAGGCACCACACTCAATCGCCATGACGAAGCCTATGGTATGGTCTATAGTGATATTCCCCCTTATGACCTTTTACAAAATGCTCTTGTGAGTTTTTCTCAGATGCAAGAGATGAAACGTTTTGCCCGTTTTTGGGATCTTCTCTATAACAGCGGTAATTTTAAAGCAACGCTCCCACTTCTTTGGCCTGATGGAAAAGTCTTTAATAACTTTTTTGCTTTGAGTGCTTGGATCTTTGAACAGACCGATTCGACATGGAAAATTTCACTCGATCGTTTGGCAAAATTACTTTATGAGTATCTCTTACATGTAAAGAAAATTGAGCTTGAAGCTATTGCAAAAGCGATGATTGAAGACTTATTAAAGATTAAAGGCCGTAAAATTCCGCACTATCTTAAACCTTTTCTTCAAAATTTACAACAGAGTGAAGGCAGAGGATCCAAACATAAAAGACAGGCGAAACATTAATGAAGATAGAATTTTCCACACTGGTTGAAGCGCCCATAGAAAATGTGTATGATTTTCATATGGATTCACACAATCTTGATGAGATTTTACCCCCATGGCTCGATATTACTCCAGTTTCCGTTCCGATGGAGATGAAAACAGGTGCCGAAATCTCTTATAAAGTGAAACGTTATGGTATCTCCATGCCTTTTGTGATTCGTATTCTTAGACTAAGTCGTCCTACTCTTTTTTCAGCCGAGGTGATTCACTCTCCGCTACACAATTTTTCTCATGCCCACTATTTTAAAGCCATCGATGAGAATACCACACGCATCACGGATGTGATCTACTTTCCCCTACCATTTCGTCCTTTCAGTTTAATATTTTGGCCCTTTATCAAACGCGATATGAAGCGGATATTTGAATACCGTCACCGCATAGCTAAGGAACTTTTAAAGAATAGAGTATAATTGCACTAATTATTACATGTAAGGCTATTAATGAGTTTTCACACCCTAGGGCTATCAAAGCCGATTATCGATGCTGTGAGCGAGATCGGTTATGAAAATCCGACTCCTGTTCAAGAAAAAGTCATCCCTCCTATCTTAAAAGGCACCGATATATTTGCTACGGCTAAGACAGGGTCGGGTAAAAGTGCCGCATTTTTGTTGCCACTTTTTCAGCATATTAACCGTGAACGTAATGATGAGAAATTCTTACATGTAAAGGTTCTTATCTTGGTACCGACGCGTGAACTGGCACGTCAGATTTACGCTTCGGCACAAAAGTACGGTTCCAAGCTTGATGTCACGACAGAGCTTATCTTAGGTGGTGGAAATATCAATCCACAGATTGAAGCGCTTAAAGAGGGTTGTGAGATTGTTATTGCGACACCAGGGCGTCTGACTGATCTTATCAAGGTCAAAGCGATCAGTTTGACTCATGTGCAGCATCTTGTTCTTGATGAAGCAGATACGATGCTTGATATGGGATTTTTAAGTGAACTTGACACCATTTTTGAACTGCTCAATCCAAAACGTCAAAATCTGCTTTTTTCAGCAACACACAGTGGCAAAGTAAAGTTTTTTGCTGAGAAGCTCTTAACCAATCCGAAACGTATCGATATGGACCCTCCAGGAGGAGCAGCAGAGACCATAACGCAAACCGCCTACCTAACCGATAGGGAAAAAAAGATGGAGTTACTCTGTTACCTTGTAGGAATTCGAAACTTTGCACAAGTCTTGATCTTCTCTTCAACACGTGAAGAGGTTAACAGCATTCAAAAAGAGTTAAAAGCCGCAGGATTAAAATCTGAGATCATCCATGGAGAAAGAACTCATGGGGCGCGTCACAAAGCACTTGATGCTTTCAGAGAGGGGAAGGTTCGAATCTTAGTGGCGACTGATATCGCCGCACGCGGTTTGGATATTCCTGATCTTCCTTGTGTCATCAACTTTGATATGCCGCAGTCTAAAGAGGACTATATCCACCGAATAGGACGCACGGGACGTGCGGGAAAAAGTGGTGAAGCCATTTCACTTTTAAGTGTTGATGAAGATGATATGTTCCGAAGTATAGAGCGCATGATGAAGCAAAAAATCCCCAAAGAGACCTTTGAAGGATACGAGCGTGAACTTGTCCATGTCAAGATGGATAAGAAGTACCACGAAGATAACAAGAGGGGTAAAACAAAAGGTGCTTTTGGAAAATCTCGTTCCAAAGTGGCTGCAAAAAGTAAAAAAACAACCAAGCGTGACTTTCGTTATGCTAAGTCAGAAGATGACAAAGGACCTAAAAAATAAGCTCGTTTTAGAGTTCTAACCCCCGATTTATCTAACATCGGGTACACTTAATGCAAAATTTTCAAGGCCTCTGTTATTCTAAAAATTAGCAACTCGATCCGTAATCTTGATGAGAGTGATATCGGTGATAATCTTCTCTACTATGATTACAACATAAAACATCTTCTCGGGCTTAAGAAGAAAGGTCTGGAAGAAGATGACCCACACTATTTAAGTACTTACCGATCTTTTGAGGGTGAAGTTTTTGAAAACTATGTGTATGAGAAGCTGCTTCGTTATGTTTTGCAACACGATCACGTTGAAATCTTCCTACTCAAGGGCCCGCACAATAATAATCGTAAAGCACTTCCCAATACCCTCTCTGTGAATGGAAAAGGTCAGATTGTCTATCGAAACCGTTCTAAAGAGATTGGTGAGTTTGATGGTATCATTGTTACCAAGGATGAGCTCTATTTCATAGAGATGACTCTTGTTAAATCGGTTACCAACCTCAAACGTCGATTGCGTAAGAAACGCGCCCTTTTACAGACGATTTTCCCTCAATATGAGATTAAAGCCATGATTATCCTTAATGAAGGGGCAACGGGTATACGTCATCTTCCTGATTACTGTATTGTTTGGGTAACCAAACCTTATAGTGCCCAGCATGTGCTTGAATACCTGATACAAAAAGAGCGACCTAAACTCAAAGATTTCCAGCGTGTGCAGGATAGAAGACTTGGTTCTACTGATCGTCTGAATATCTCAAACTTTAACTATTACGGCACTTTGAGTTGGATTTTTAAAAAGCTGCGTCGTGGAAAACATCTGCTTAATATGGGTTTTTTGAATTCAGTTACCGTGACACGTTACGTGGATCTGTTTACCAAGATATACATTGGGTACATGGATAGGGATGAATTTAAGAGACTTCTTCCAAATTATGAGGGCGAAATTAGTGAGAAAGTGACCGTTTCACTTGAAAAAGAGCATACAGGTGAGTTATTGTTGATCTATTTTATGCCTCATACACGTAAACGACTTGAAAAAGTCTCTATTGGAGAGAGTGAGACTAAGGTGGTCAAAAAAGATCCTTATGGGATTTCAGTCACTGAAGTCGCACACATGTCAAAACAGATGAGTGAAGAGGATAAGTTGAGCGTTAAAAATATTAAACTAGTGCAAGATTTACTTAACAAACACAATTTAAATATAACAAAGGAGACTTAGAATGGGTAGAGCGTTTGAATATCGTAAAGCTTCAAAGATGAAGCGTTGGGGAAATATGTCTAAAGTATTTCCTAAACTTGGAAAAGTGATCACAATGGCAGCTAAAGAGGGTGGCTCTGATCCCGATATGAATCCAAAACTTCGTACAGCTATTTTAAATGCTAAATCTGAAAATATGCCAAAAGATAACATTGATGCTGCTATTAAGCGTGCATCAGCCAAAGATCTTAAAGACATGCTTGAGGTAAACTTCGAAGGTAAGGCACCGCATGGCGCATTGCTTTACATTGAAACTGCAACAGACAATAATACAAGAACGGTAGCTAATGTCAAAAACATCATCAATAAGAATGGCGGTGAGATGCTTAACTCTGGCTCGCTTGATTTTATGTTCTCACGAAAAGCGATGTTTGAATTTGTTTTAAGTGATGCGATGGATATCGAAGAGTTAGAGCTTGAACTTATCGATGCGGGTCTTGAAGAGATCGAAGCAGAAGAGGGTGTTGCTTTAGTGACCGCAGATTATACTGACTTTGGAAATCTCTCAAAAGCATTTGATGATTTAGCGATTGAGCTTACAAAAGCGACACTAGAACGTATCGCCAACACTCCGATAGAAGTTAGCGATGAAGCGATGGAAGATGTTCAAAAAATCATCGATAAACTTGAAGATGATGAAGACGTTCAAAAGGTTTACACCAATATAGGATAGTTAGCACGATGAGTATTAGTCTCGATAATCAGGTCCTAGGACGTTTTATACCTGTCGCTTTTGAAGTTGATGATGGTATTGAAAAGCTTTTGGAGTTGGGAATTGTTACTGAAAAGCAGGGAGTCTTACATGTAAGCCCCATAGACGAAGCAAATCGTTGTCTGAGTAAAGCTCTCGTAAGTGCTATCTGATATGGCTAAACTTAAAACACCCATCTACATCTGTGAAGAGCAAGCTCTTGAAAATAATCTAAAAATATTGTACCGTGTTCAAAAAGAGTCCGGTGCTAAAATCATTTTGGCGCTTAAGGGTTTTGCCATGTGGAGTACTTTTGATCTTGTAGGCAAGTATCTCCAAGGTTGTACGGCGAGTGGTTTGCATGAGGCGCTGTTGGCTCGAGAAAAGATGAACAGAGAAGTGCATACCTATTCTCCTGCTTTTAAAGACGAAGATATTGAAGAGATTGCTAAAATATCGAATCATATCGTCTTTAACGCTCCCTCTCAGTATCACCGTTTCGCCTTACATGTAAAGAAAATCAATCCGATGATCTCTCTATCTTTACGTGTGAATCCAGAGTCTTCTTCCTCTCCCGTAGATCTTTATAATCCTTGTGGACTCTATAGCCGTTTGGGAACCACAAAAGCAAATTTTGATGAGAGCATTGTGAGTGGACTTGATGGGCTCAATTTCCATGCCTTGTGTGAACAAGATGTGACGGCCTTAGAAGAGGTGTTGATAGCTTTTGAAGAGAAGTTTGGAAAGTACATTGATGGGATGAACTATATTAACTTTGGTGGTGGTCATCATATCACTAAAAAAGGCTACGATGTTGATCGCCTCATTGAGGTCATTCAAGCTTTTAAAAAACGCCACAATAATATTGAAGTCTATCTCGAACCGGGAGAGGCTGTTGGTTGGGAAGCGGGTTATTTAGTTGCTTCTGTACTTGATATTGTAGATAACGGTATGAAAGTTGCCATCTTAGACAGCTCTGCAGAAGCGCATATGCCTGACACCTTGGCTATGCCGTATCGCGCAGAGATTCGTGGTGCAGCAGAAGCGGGAGAGAAAGCTTACACATACCGTTTAGCTGGCAATACCTGTTTAGCCGGTGATATTATGGGTGATTACTCTTTTGACGCGCCTTTACATATTGGGGATACGATTATCTTTGAAGATCAGATTCATTACACCTTTGTCAAAAATACTACCTTTAACGGTATAAAACTTCCCTCTCTTGGTATCTTAAAAAAAGATGGCTCTTTACATGTAAGCCATGAATTTGGCTACGAAGACTATAAGATGCGTCTCTCTTAAACCCACTGTTTTAAATTTTGTATGATCTCATTTTCCCGTTTAGTGATATAGCGACTCAGTAGGGTCTCTTGAGACCTTGTGAGATTGAGTTTAAAATGATATTTTTCACTGCTTTCAAAATGTGATGACTGTATGAGTGTTGCATTAATCGTAACTTCTTTACCAAAAAGAGTGTCAGGAACCTTGATTTTTAGTGATGCAAAACTTGGTATAGTTATCTTTTTAGTGGTGATAATAGCGAGCCCACCTAATGAGATATCGAAGAGTTGTACCTTGTAGCTAAGTTTGTCATAGAGAAGATGAAGCAGGGTATTACGTTGGGGCTGAACGCGGACACTTTGTCGTTGATAGAGACTCTCTTTTAAGACATTGAAGTTTTTAAGTTCTAAAAGCACATGACCTTTATATCTGACGGCTTTGACCTGGGCGAAAAGATCATATTCTAGTGGGGAGATTCCTAAAATATAAATAGCATGTTGATCTTTAGCCGCAGCTTCTTGGATGGGGTGAACCTTTAAAAAGATACTGTCTGCAGTGGTGTGAACGACAGAAGCCTTGTATTGAATGGGTACTCCCTGATAAGTATTGAGTACGCTAATCCTCACTTTTTTCTCTCGAATACTTTCAAGGTTGGAGATGGCTTGCTCTTCAGGTGAGAGTAGGCTACGTTCATCTTCAATACGATAATCAATGGTTTGAGACCAATCTATAAAATTTTCAATGGCAGTAGTAAACCTTGCAATGCGTTTCCATCCTAAGCGACGTCCATAAAAAGATTTAACGTAATGGTTTAGAATAATATAAAAGTAGTTGGAGAGAAAATTTTCTAAGGTATAAGGCTCCCTTAGATGAGAATGAATTTGTGAGAGAAGGGTGCGTAGATTACGCTCCTCATTAAAAAACAAGGCGCGGTACATCGCTTGTGCAAGCGCATTAGTGTCAATTTCTGAAGAGGTGGTTAGAAATTTATTTGCCACTTGTATAAAGGCTTTATTGATCGTCTTTCTATATAAGTCGACTTGAAAATGGGCATGAGAAATATCAGAGAATGAGGCATAAAAATTATTAGTATTCTTTTTCATGCCTCATTATAAACTATTTTAAAGCAGAAACAAAAATATACCCATTGCGATTAATATAAAGTCGTTTATAAACATCTTTATATTGCTTTAGAGCTTTTTGTAAGCTGCTCATATCTTTGATCAAGACATCCTCAACTTGTACAATGATGTCTCCTTTTTGAAAGTTTTGTGAAGAGGCTTCGCTGTTGGGTTTTACCCTCGTGATTAGAACACCTTCGAGTGAGTTAGGGATCTTATACTGATGGCGTAAGGTGCTCGTCAGTGGTTCTAAACTTAAGCCATCGAGTACATCATTACTAGAGGCCGTATGCGTATCTGAATTCGCTAAGACAATGTTTGTTGTTTTAATGAGTTTGTTGCGCTCATACGTAATAGTCGTCTCACTTTTTGGAAGATACATCCCAATAGAGTTTTTCAAGTCACTGGCATTTTTAATACGCTTATCATCAACTTTAATGATCAAGTCACCACGTTGAAGCCCTGCTTTATGCGCTGGAGTGTCAAGTGTAACATCGAGTAAAATCGCACCCTCTGTATTGACATAAATATTTTTAAGCTCTTTAGTCAGATTTCCTATGCTCACCCCAAGGTAACCACGCTCAACATTTCCATTCTCTATGAGCTGTTTAGCAATAGTCTTAGCCATGTCAACTTCAATGGCAAAACCGATGCCGTTATTACCGCCACTTCGAGTGATAATAGCAGAGTTGATTCCGATGAGTGCTCCCCGACTGTCTACAAGTGCTCCCCCAGAGTTTCCAGGGTTAATGGATGCATCGGTTTGAATAAAATTCTCATATTCATTGATTCCTACACTGTTTTTATGCTGAGCAGAGATAATCCCTTGTGTCACACTCTGTCCCACTCCAAAAGGATTGCCAATAGCAAAGACGACGTCTCCAACTTTAAGGGTGTCTGATCTTCCCATAAGTATTGGCGTTAAACCTTTAGCATCGATTTTAATGACAGCAAGATCAGATTTGGGATCAAGCCCTACAACCTCTGCTTTATACTCTTTGGTACTTTCTGGCAAGGTGACAACAATGCTATCAGAATTTTCAACAACATGATTATTGGTGATAATATAGCCATCTTCAGAAATGATAACACCAGAACCCAAAGCGTGACGTTTTGGCTGTTTTTCTAAACGAAACTGCTGACCGAAAAACTGCTCAAAAAGTGGGTTGATCTGATCGACCATCTTATCCACTTGATCTTTGGTTGTTGCGATGTGGACAATAGAATTTGTGGTCTCTTTGATGGCGTCATGATAAGAGAGAATGCTATGAGAATTACTTGGCATAATACGTTTATTGCTCACTTTAGCTTCATTAAAGTCTATAGTTCCTGCAAAAAGAGAGAGCAGTAATAGTGGTGATAAAATAATTGATTTTTTCATGATTATCCTTTTTTTTGACAGTATAAAGCCTTGAAGTAAATGGTATTTTAATGATTTTTTTAGATAAACTATGGGTAAGATTATTTTATAAGGTGTTGCATATGGGTTTTTTTTCAAATGATAATGAGCGTTTAGAAAAAGAAAATCATGAATTGGTTCAAAAAGTTGCCAAGTTAGAATTACGTAATCATGAGCTTGAAGAGAGAATCTCTACCTTAGAGTCTGAAAAAAATTCACTAGATGATGATGACAATCAACGCCGAATTGAATTAGCACTTTATGAAAATGAGCAGACTGTTAAAGGCTTACTAACCATTCAAGCTAATCTCACTGAAGCGGTTGGGGATTCTAAGAGCATTGCAGAAGGGATTGACACGGCAATTGAGACCTCAAAGGCCTCATATAATGAAATTGAAAATATATCAACTGCTTCTCACGACCTTGATCAAACTTCTGCGGAGTCAATGGAGTCTGTTAATTCACTCTCTGAACGTGCAGGTGAGATCAATAACATTATTATCCTTATTAAAGATATCGCTGAACAGACGAACCTTCTTGCTCTTAATGCTGCGATTGAAGCAGCGCGTGCAGGTGAACATGGACGGGGTTTTGCTGTGGTTGCAGATGAAGTCCGAAAATTGGCTGATCGTACTCAAAAGGCGATAGGTGAAATCTCTATTGTCATCAAATCCATTCAGCAAGAGACCCACGATATGATTGAAAAATCAGATCACATGAATACAAATATTAGCGCTATGCTTCAAAATATTGGGACACTTCAAGAGCATATTGATTTGAGTGTTGAACAGAGTGATGGTATGAATAAGGCGGTTATACATATGCGCGATCATATGTTTGTGACCTTAGCAAAAGCGGATCATATTATTTGGAAAGTTAATACCTATCTCAGTGCTTTTAAAAATGAACCTGCTTTTAAATTTGTAGATCACAACAACTGTCGTCTAGGTAAATGGTATAACAGTGGAGAAGGAAAAGAACGCTTCTTTAGCACGCCGAGTTACTCAAAAATCCTTGAGCCGCATAAAAAAGTACATGATTCAACCCATAAAATTTTTGAACAGTTTAATGAAGAACACTCTCATTGTAAAGAGATTTTTCAATACATACAAGAGATGGAGTCTGGAAGTGATGAGATCTTCAAATTACTTGACGCAATCTTAGTAGAGAAGACGCATTAAATAATTTCAATGGCTGCTTTAATGGCATTGAGATAACTTAAGTTGTTGGCTTTATGCTGATACGCAATATCAAAAGCCGTTCCATGATCTACAGAAGTACGGACAATGGGAAGGTTCAGTGAGACATTAATACTCTCATCAAAATAGAGCGCTTTTAAAGGCGCTAAACCTTGATCGTGATACATGGCGACAAAGTATCGGTACTGAGCTCTAAAATGGGGTGTAAATGCTGTATCTGGTACGACGGGACCTTGAAAAATATCTTTAGCTATTTTTTTATTGACACGTAGTATCGCTTCGGAGATGACCTCTTCTTCATGACCAAGAACTCCATGATCACCCGCGTGAGGGTTTAAGCCTAAGACAGCAACACGCTCAGCTTGGGTATCGGTATAAAAATCCATTAAAAATGTCGTTAGCTTTGAAAGTGTTACATGTAAGGCTACCTCCTTAAGAGGAATATGCTCTGTGATGAGTGCGACATACATTTTTTCACAGCCCAGCATCATAATAGCCTCACGATGAAAGTGTTTTCGAAGTAGGTCAGTGTGTCCTACATAATCAAGCCCGGCACGTGCCCATGCCTCTTTATGAATAGGAAGGGTCACCACGGCATCGGCTTGTTTCGCTTCACAAAGCTTTATGGCTTTCATAAAAGAGTCATAGCTGTAACGTCCACTCTCTTTGGAAACCTTTCCCGCTTGAATAGTAAAAGAATCTCCTGTTTCAACTGTTGAGAAATTTTCAGGAATCTTTACATGTAAAGCTTTAGCCGCCTCTTCAAGCATGATGCGATCAATACAATAGATAGGCTTACATGTAAGCGATATCGTTTCATGAGAGCGCAGTGCTATCTCAATACCCACACCATTAAGATCACCAATACTGATAGCGATAGTAGGTTTAGCGGACACAGAGCGCTTTCATCTCTTTAACTGCCTCAGCTAATCCTGTAAAAACAGAACGTGCGATGATGCTCTGTCCAATATTAAGCTCTTTGATACTTTCTATATTTGCTATCGGGGCAAGATTTTGATAATTTAGCCCGTGACCAGCAGCGACCTTAAGACCGATTGACGCGGCATGATCTGCCGCTTTTTGAAGGGTTTGTATCTCTTGTGCCAACATCTCTTCGAGTTGATGACGTGCAAGATCAAACTCGTGAATGGAGTGATGGGTGTAAGGCAGAGAGGTATTAAGCATGGCGAATATATTGGCGTAACGTCCCGTATGGAGTTCAATCATGTCTGCACCTAAGAATTTAGACTTATTGATGGTTTCAATATCGGGATCGATAAATAGTGACACGGGAATATCTCTCGCATTTAATCGTTCTATAGTAATATCGAGTGCCATAGCTTGAGCAATAACATCTAAACCCCCTTCAGTTGTGACCTCTTCACGTTTTTCAGGAACCAGCGTAGCACGATGAGGAAGTAGCTCTGTGACGATATTAATAATGTCATCATCAATAGCACACTCAAGATTGACGGGAAGTCGCGAGTTTTGAATAATCTGCTTAGCATCTCTATCTTGAATATGGCGACGGTCTTCACGCAGGTGGATAGTGATCTGATCGGCACCATTTTGAGCACAGATATCCAAAGCCATCAGCGGATCAGGATCGTTGATACGACGCGCTTCACGCAATACCGCGATGTGATCGATATTGACACCAAGGTAAAGGCTATTTTTTAGGTTCGACATTGAAATCCTTTGGCTTGCTTTAATGATGCGAATTATAGCTAAAGTCAGAGCAGATTTAATACCATTGACTTCACTCTTGTAAAATAGACGTCATCAGTTATTCAGCTACCGTATGGTGACTTTACCCCATCTTGAATGAGCTGTTTTGTGTATTCTAGCACTGAATCATAGTGATTGATAAACTACACTTCATAGTTACCATCTTCACGAACTGCCCAATACATAACATTTAATGGAAAACTCTTTATAATAGTATCAATTACAGCATCTCTTTGTTTATCTTTGTAAATAAATTCTCTTTGATAGGGTGGGCGAATATTTAACTTACCATCATATCCAACCACACCTGCTTCTTCATTATCCTAATAGCCATTTGTTAGTTCTCGAACCGTTATCTCTTTTAGTACTATATTCATTTTACTACTTTTCTATTTTTTTACTAGGGTTTTAGAGGTGCCTTTTATATTAGCCTTGATTTTCTTCATACATTTTTTGAGCAAGATAATCAGCTGTCGGAGCATCAACAGAGTTCACATGCATAACGATCCACTCAGGGGTCTTAAACACAAAGTTTATGATTTTG
>JAYEGP010000115.1:0-32992 GCA_034659135.1 Campylobacterota bacterium | reverse complement strand
CCTTTTATATTAGCCTTGATTTTCTTCATACATTTTTTGAGCAAGATAATCAGCTGTCGGAGCATCAACAGAGTTCACATGCATAACGATCCACTCAGGGGTCTTAAACACAAAGTTTATGATTTTGCTAATATCTCCATATTCCTTCCATTGTTTTGTGGCATAAGCTAGGTCTATTAAAAACATATCATGAGCCATCTTATGCATCTCATAATTCGGAAACTGATATTTTTTCATTAGTCGTTCTTCATTTGCAAAGTGCTCTTTAACATGGATTATATACTCATCAAGCTTTTTCTCTAAAGCTTCTGGGTCTGTCTTGTTAATTTGATATTGTGTTGCAAGTTTCTCTATCTCATTGATGATGGCTATTTCACTCTCATGTGTCTCCTGCATCTCATCAACACTCATAAATTCAACCTGTTCTGCATATAAAATTCCCATAGTTGTCTCCTTTGTTGAAATTATAAAGGAAGTGGCGCGTATACTTTATTGATATATATCAAGAATTGATTTTGAGAGTGGAACCTTGTTGAATGAGTTTTTTCTCTTCTAAAAGCTGCTTTGTAATTCTAGAGAAGGTTTCTGGGGTTATTCCAAGAAGAGAAGCTATTTCATAACGCTTGAGATCAACTGCGAGTTTGGAACTCTTTTTGTAAAAATTCAACACTTTCTCTTTGGAATTTGATGCAAGATTGAAATGGATGTTTTGCTGTAAGAGATCCACTTTATCAAGAAGAGACAATATCACTTCATAGGAGAGTTGAGGATACTCTTTTAAAAATCCTTCAAACTTTCCTAAAGGGATTTGAAGCACTGATCCATCACTGTGAAACCTTGCTGTGGATGGAAGTGGGATATGTTTTAAAATTGCAGCTTCAGCTAGAAAAGCATAACGATGAAAGTATCCTATTACTATCTCATCCCCTTTAGAATTGTGTTTGTAGATACTTACTATTCCATCAATAAGTATTAAAACATTTTTGCTAATATCGCCTTGCATGAATAGGGTATCCCCCTCTTTGTAGTTCACAAGATTGGATACATCTGACAACAGTTCTAGTTCTTTACTGGATAAGGAGTGGAATACTGAGATCTGATTTAAAATATTTAAGATGTTCATAAAATGTCTCTTGGATTTTATAGTTATTTCAGTATTATAACTTTATCAGCATTATTTAAAATATCTGCCACTCTTTTTTGCCAAAGTGTTTTAAACTCTCGTTTCTCATCATAGGTGGCTTGTTTGTGTAAAATCTTGCCTAGAAGTTCTTTGTGCTTTGGGTCAGGCTGGATTGAACCAGGGTCATAGGTAAGAGAAACTGTTTTTGAATTATCTAAGCGTTGCATCTCCATCGTAGCATTTATCTCTTGGGCAAATGCCATAAGCCCGACTCTTGAGAACTCTTTATCTATCCCTTTAAAACCATTCTCTTTCATAGCCCCCGTGATTTGAGAAAAAACATTTGCAATAACACCAGTCACACCATTGATCTCATCATCAGCAAACCTAACAAGGATATCCCCACGTTGTGGTATTTCATCCCTGTATAGAGCTTTCAGTCCCACTTGTGCCATAAGATATGCACCTGCGACTGTTGGACAACTGTGTCCAGCATTTTTTACAACATCTAAATATGAAAATTCTATAATACCATCATCAACAGCTCCTAAAAACTCTGATAACGGGTCATACAATTTTATTGGCTCTACCGAGTCAAAGAATTTTGGATATGTCATGTTAGTGTATTGAGCAAGGACTCATCCCTGTTTTAAAGAACATTGCTGTCACTGTGTCCATAGTTTGAATATGCTTGTTAAGCCACGCCGGGAGTGTCTCTATAAGATATGTTTTAAGTATCATGATCTCTCCACTCTCTTGCCACTTTCTAAAAACATCATCCATAACTGCAAGTGCATTGTCATGCTCCCCTTTATGCATTGGATATGGTGGAAAAGCCATCTCTTGCATCTTTTCTTCCTCACCTTTAAAGTGCTCTACTGTATGCTCAAACCATTCTTTATACTGTTGATCGATCTTTGCTTTGTTTATAGCACTTGGTTCTTTTTCGTAAAGTAGAACAAGGTCAAAGAGTTCATTGATAATATCTACATCCTCCATATGTACATCATTCATAAATTCCATAGCCACAATGGGTAGTGATTTCTTATCTAGTAACATCTACTTAAACTCCTTTCCTTCATACCTGTCATATATCCACTCAGCAACAACTTGTTTTTCTTTATCGCTAAGTTGCCCTTTAAGTGATGGCATTATTCCGAATTTATCAATAGCCATAGGATGACACATCGTATATTGCAGATCAGGATTATCAATATACTCTTTGATGAATGCTACAACAACTTGACGATGCACATCTTCATCATCATCTTTTATGATTATATTGTTTTTTAACTGATTTGCTACCTCAATCATTGGAGGAGCTTTCAGGTTTGCAAAACGTTTCTTCGTTTCGCTTTTAGATATCATCTCTATATGGCATTGTTGACACTTTTGCTTATATACCTCATAACCTTCATTTGCTATAATAGATGAAACAGATATGATAAACATTAGAATTATTGTTTTCAAAGAGCACCCCTTTTTAATTTTTACGCAATCAACAATTTTTCAAGATCATCTTGTGCATTGCCAGTCAAATGCAGATTAAAATGTTCTGCTAGAAAATTAAATATATCTTCATTAACAAACTGAGGAGGTTTTGGACCAAGGTAGATATCCTTTATACCTAGGCTAAAAAGTGCTAAAAGTATGATGACCGCTTTTTGCTCCATCCAAGACAGAACTATAGAAATCGGCAGGTCATTTATAGGTGTGTTTAGAGCTTCGCTCACAGCTTTGGCAATCTCCACAGCACCATTAGAATCATTGCACTGCCCCAAGTCTAAATAGCGAGGAATTTCAGTTCCAGGTACATTGCCAAAATCTATATCATTAAACCTAAACTTTCCACAACTTGAAGTTATAATCACACAATCCTCAGGAAGACTTTCAGCCATCTCTCTGTAGTAGTTTCCAGCCTTTCCTGGAGCATCACACCCTGCAATTACAAAAAACTGTTTAATTTTTCCGCTTTGTACTGCTTCTAATATTTGGGGTGCCATTGTTAATATAGTTTTATAATGGTGACCAGTAACAAGTGAGAGATCATCATTCATTACTGTATCTTCACACTCTAGCGTTTTAGCGATAAGTCCATCATAGTTGTTATCAACAATGGGTGTAGAACCTTCCACACCAACTATTTTATACGTGAAAACTCTATCAATGTAGTGAGCATCTTTCTTAGGAGGAACTATACAGTTGGTATTTACTACGAAAGTTCCTTTAAATCTATCCATGAGTTCTACTTGATCAAACCAAGCTTTTCCCACATTTCCTTTGAGATGAGGATATTTGTTAAGCTCTGGATATCCGTGAGCAGGGAGCATTTCAGAGTGTGTGTATACATTTATCCCTTTCCCCTCAGTTGCCTGTAAAAGCTTTTCCATCATCTCAAGATTATGACCACTTACTAAAATGGCTTTACCTTCAACATTATTTTGAGAAACTGTGACTGGCTTAGGGATACCAAATTTACCTGTATGAGCATTTGAAAGTTTATCCATAACTTCAACACCAGCACTTCCGACTTTCATAAGTTGCTTGATATGATCATCAAAATTAAAATTAACATTTGTTAAAGTAAAGTAAAGTGTCTCGCTCATAACATCATCTATATTTTTAGTTTCATGCGGCTTTATTTCATTGAGGTGTTCTCTATATGCACTTAAACCTTTAAGACCAAAAATCATGATATCTTGCAAACGTGCAAGGTTTTCATCTTTACCACAAGTTCCTACACTGACACCTGATGACCCACAACCATTTGGCATACTCATTTCACATTGATAACAAAACATACTCATAATTTCCCTTGATAAATAATTTATGGAAAAAGTTTACAAGCTTTCTTCTGTTTTCGTATTGATATATATCAAGATAGGTTGAACTGTGATATCATTTTAATGACTATCGGATATTGACATAAAGCTCTCAATGGTCTCTCTAAATGAGGTGTATGATGAGTGTTCACTCTTTTTCTGAGTATTTATCTCGTATTTTGAAAAATTGATGGATATTCTCAAAAAAGAGTGCTACAAGTTTTGGATCAAACTGTTTTGCACTTTGACTCTTTATATATTCTAAAATATCTTCATCGTTCCATCTCTCTTTGTAGGGTCTTACACTGCCTAGGGCATCAAAAACATCTGCTAATGCTGTTATTCTTCCACATAGACTAATTTCTTCACCTTGAAGTTGGTTGGGATAGCCTTTTCCATTATATTTTTCATGATGATGGAGTGCAATATCCGTAGCCATTTTAAGAATAGGTCGTTTAGAGTGTCTGAGCATCTCATACCCGAGGTTGACATGAGTCTGCATGATTTCCCACTCTGCAGGTGTTAGCTTTCCTGGTTTATTGAGGATAGAGTCAGCAATACCAATTTTTCCTATATCGTGCATGGGACTGGCCATCTTCATGAGTTGTGCTTTCTCCTCACTTACTCCAGAGAGTTTTGCTAAAAGGTAGGTGTACTCAGCCACTCTTTTGACATGTTGTCCTGTCTCTTGTGAGCGAAACTCTCCAATGGCACCGAGTGTAAAGATAACCTCTTTTTGCGTTGCTATAATCTCTTTGTTTAGTTTTTGTAGCTCTAAAACCCCATCATCAATCTTCATCTGTTGCTCATCTTCGTGCTGTTTTAGTTTGATGTGAGTGCGCACTCTTGCTAAAAGCTCATCTTCAAAAAAGGGCTTAGTGATATAATCGACTGAACCCGCTTCAAAACCTTTTGCAATACTCACGTGTCCATTTTTAGCCGTTAGAAAAATGATAGGAATATATTTTGTTCTCTCATCAGCTTGGAGAATTCTACACACTTCATATCCATCCATAGGCTCCATTATGATGTCTAAGAGAATCAGATCAAAGTCATACTCTTTCACTGTTTTTAGAGCCTGCTCTCCACTTGTTGCAACAATAAGCGTGTAGTTTTCATGTTCTCTTAAAATATTCAGAATTATTTTTATGAATTGGGACTCATCATCAACGATTAAAATTTTGCTCTCTTTCACAATCTTAGCTCCTATGTTTATAGATATTTTGAAATAATGTTTAGTATCTCTTTTTCTTCAAAGGGTTTGCTTATAAAATCAACGCCACCAACCTTATGGGCTTCTTGGATGCTTTTTTCATCTGCTTTAGCTGTTATAAAAACGACGGGAATCTCTTTGGTTCTGTCTAAGGATTTTAAAGCTTTACATACTTCATAACCATCCATTTCAGGCATCATAATGTCCAAAAGAACAGCGTCAACATCAATTTTTTGAACTATCTTTAGTGCTTTTTCACCGCTGAGTGCCGGTATTAAATCGTAGCTTTTTTTCAAGAACTGCATTAAGATGTCAATATTGGATTTTACATCGTCAACGATTAAGATTTTCTTGTTAGCCATTTGAATCCCTTTTGCTGATAGCTTCAGCCGCAGTCTCAAACTCAAAGTTATCCATTGCAGTTTCTATCTCTTGTGTTATCTGAGTATCTTCATTACTCAATTCATAATTGTGAATCTCTTTTAGGATGGGTTCACACTTTAGTGGTTGCATCGTCTCTAAAGCCTCGCTTAGCTGAGTGAAAAGTTCATCTACTTTTGAGAAGTCTGTTTTTTTATTAAGCGTCTCTTTTTTTACTCTTTTTAAACCTTTAAGTTCGTTAAGAACTTTTTGAAGTTCTTGTTCTAGTTGTGGTATATAATCTCTCTCAAGAGTGTCCTCAAGTTTTGCAGCTACTGCGTTTAATCTGAATGCACCTATGTTAGCACTCAGACCTTTGATGGTGTGTGCCGTGATTTCGAGAGTTTTATCATCCATCTCTTCAAATTGTAAAGCCTTGTTTCTTTCATAAAAACTTATGAGTATCTTCATATAAAGTTCTCTGTTTCCTGCAAGATAGTTTAGGCCTACTTTTGTGTCGATATTTGTAAATTCTGGTATTGTGATCTCATCTTTTTTTGAGTCTACTAAGGTTGGTTTATCAGTTTTCTTTACGATATATTTTAAAAGTGCTTTATAAAATGTTTCAACATCTATAGGTTTATTGAGGTGATCGTTCATTCCTACCTCTTTTGTTCTAATGACATCTTCTTTCATGGCATTTGCAGTCAGAGCGATGATAAAAATATCTTTATCTTCTTCTCTGATAATTTTTGTCGCTTCATAACCATCAAGCAGTGGCATCTGAATATCCATCAGTATAAGCTCATACTTTTCTGGTGTTGCTCTAAGCATCTCCACTGCCTTTTGGCCATTTTGTGCTAAGTCAAGATTGATACCGCTACCTTCTAAAAGCCCTGTAATTATCTCTTGATTTGTTTCATTATCTTCTGCTAAAAGAATATTAGTTCCTTTTAGTGTGCTCATTTCACTTTTTAAACTCTTCTCTTTAGCCCCTTTAGAGAAACTACTCATCTCTACACCTTTGAGAAAAACAGCACTTAATATATCGTTGAGATATGAGGGGTTGATCGGTTTTTGTAAAAATATATCGATACCGACATCTTTGGCAAGTTTAGCGATGGATTCTTGTCGAAACGCACTTACCATTATGATCGATGATGGGGGAGGGTTTTCACACTTAGCATAGTTCTCTTCTATAATTTTAGTTGTCTCTATACCATCGATGTTGGGCATATTCCAATCCATTAAGATAATATCATAAGCCACATCACAAGTCGATGTCATATCGATAGCTTCTTGACCGCTGTATGCATGCTCTACTTGGATTTGGAACATCTTAAGTGTATTTGAAAGTATCTCATGCCATGTTTCGTTATCGTCAACAATCAATGCTTTTTTATCACTAAAGAGGTTGTAGTTCGTTTCACTTCTAAGTTCTTGAAGATCAATCTCAAAGATAAACTTACTACCCACTCCAAGCTCACTCTCAAGCCAAATTTTACCGTTCATTAGAGTAACGAGCTGTTTAGAGATACTCAGTCCAAGACCCGTTCCGCCATACTCTCTCGTTGTTGTAGCATCAGCTTGTGTAAAGGCTTGAAAAAGTTGAGAGGCCTGCTCTTGACTAAGACCGATCCCTGTATCGGAAACTTCAACTCTAATTCTATTGTCTCTTACTTTTGTTATGTAGAGTCCTACCTCTCCATGGTCTGTAAATTTGATGGCATTACTGAGTAGATTGATGATTACCTGTCCTACTCTGAGGCTGTCTCCATGAAAGCGTTTACCCACATCCGTTGCATAGCTCACAATCAGTTCTAAATTTTTCTCATGTGCTTTAAACTCTATGAGGCTAATCGCATGATCAACCACTTTAAAAAGATCAAAGTCCGCTTTTTCAATACCTATTTTTCCTGCTTCTATCTTACTAAAATCTAGGATATCATTGATGATTCCAAGGAGCGATTTAGCACTGTCATCGATCTTATTAAGATAGTTTTGCTGTTTCTCATCTAAGTCTGTTTGCAAGGCGAGGTGTGACATCCCGATGATACCATTCATAGGGGTTCGTATCTCATGTGACATATTCGCTAAAAATTCTGACTTGCTTTTGTTAGCGCTGTCTGCTTCCTCTTTAGCACTTTTGTAGTTCTCTTTCTCTTCTTCAAGCTCTTGTTCTTTCTCTTTTAAGTCACTAATGTCAGTATGAAAACCAGACATGCGTATCGCTTTACCACTTCCATTAAAAATAGTCTGTCCACGGTCGAGTATCCAGACCCAATGACCCTCTTTATGTTTCATTCTAATAATACCACTATAAGGTGTATCTGGCTGTTTTTGGGACTCTAAAATCTCCTCTATTGTAAGGTCTATATCATCGGGGTGTACTCTCTCTTGCCAGGTTGAGAACTCATTGATCAGTTCATCATCTTTATATCCTAACATCTCTTTCCATCTAGGGGAGAAATAGACCTCATTGGTGGTAAGGTCCCAATCCCATAGACCGTCATTGGTACCATTTATTGCATACTCAAGTCTATTAGAGACCTCCTTTATTTCAGTTATATCTTGGAGTGTACCTATCAATGCTTGGGCTTTACCCGCATCATCAAAAACTATCTCACACGCTTCTTTAACATATTTAATGCGTTTATCGCTCATTACGAGTCTGTATGTCACCTTATATACATCTGGATTTTTGACTGTATTGGTATATAGGGTCTCCACCATCTCTAAATCATCTGGGTAGATATTTTGTAAAAACAGTTCATGCGTAGGCTTTGACGCAGAAGAGATCTCTAGTATATTATATATCTCTTTTGAGCAGGTGAAAAGACCCTCATGTAAGTCATATTTCCAACTACCTATGTGAGTCGTTCTCTGCGAATCTTCAAGCAGATTACTTTTGTCGCTTAGCTCAATATTTAATGCGTGCAATTCAGAAGTGAAACTATTAATGAGCTTAGATAAAAGAGCAACGATGAGCAGAAGAAGGAAAAAAGCGGTCACAATGAAAATCCATCGTAAATAGACGATTTCATCCATATACGAATCAACATCTTCAATAAATACAAAGTAACCTATGGGACTGTTCTTATAATCTTTCATGTCAGTACTACGAAAAATCAAATATGAGATATCATCTTTAGACTCTATATAGTCACTATTGTGAGTGATTCTATCATCTAATAAACTGCTAATGAGTGCATTGTCTCTATTTCCTTCTTCATAGGTTACCGTTGCATATTCTGATGTAAAGGAGCTAAGGTACTCATTGGCATTTTTAAAATATTTATAAATAGGTGCAACATGCTCTTTAGATAGTAGTAAAACTGGAGTAAACATATTTTGCGCACTCATTATCGAGATAAGATACTTTACATCGATACCAAACTCAAAAGCACCGAGATAGTTTTCTTCTTTAAAAACAGGAAGAATAACTCTATAATAAAGACCAAATTTTCCTACCTCAAGGCCACTTTGTGGCTCTTTAAGTCTGTTTGTTGTAGCAATTGATGAACGTATGTTCCTTAAATCATCTCCATATTTTTCTGGTTTATGAACGCGTAAAAAACTGTGTGTGTCTAAGGTGTGAAAATGCATAATATAAAAATAGTGATTCTCTTCTTGTAATTTCTTGTAGGTAGGGAGTGTTAGGTTATATAGCTCTTGACGATCTTGTTTAGCAAAGGCTTCAATAACTCTTGGATCAGCTAAAAGATCATTTCCGTATTTCATATACTTATTAATCATAGTATCAATACTGTTGATTACTATCGCATCTGTCTTTGTCTCCTTCTTTTTAATAATCATATCTGTTATAGCCGTAAATTGATTATGACCCAAGTAGATAAAGACTAAGGAGCCAAGGAGCTGAATAAATAAAATAGTTAGAAATATCTTTTTTCCAAAATTCACTTTTATCACTCCTGAAGATTGTGAGTTGACGTGATATATGCTAGCCTCTTATAGATAACACTATCCTTATATTGCATTTATTTCTGATATGGTGTAGTAAATAATATTATATATGTGAAGTGACTCCATACAAAATAATCTTTGCAGCAGAGTGATTATAATCAGGCTGTTTTGAATAAGGATCTAAAAGATCATTGGTCAGATAGTTGATCCCTGTTTCAGTAACAGGAATAAAGAGGCAGCCTTTTTTAATTGTATCTGTTATGCTTACATGTAAGAGTAAACTTCCTCGACGTGTTGTCACTTTGATTTTCTGATGTTCTTCAATATCATAAGCTTTAGCATCATCAGGATGTATCTCGACAAAGCTTTGAGGTTTATAGCTTGTGAGACTATCAACAATTCCCGTTTTAGTTGCACTATGCCATTGATCTCGGGTACGACCAGTTAAGATGATAAAAGGATACTCTAAAGAGCTGTATTCACTTTGACGCAAGTTTTGAACAAAGTGCAGATTGGCTTTGGAACTAGGCGTATAATAGTGATGATCTTTATAAAGATTATCTCCCCAGACGAAAGAGCCATTTTTGAGTGTCTCTTGTTCAAAATCAAAAAAGTTGAGATGCTGGTTTTCACTGAGGCGACACATCTGCTGAAACTCAGAAAAAATCTCAGCTGCCACATTATAGTTAAAAGCATTTTTAAAGCCCATGGCGTGAGCAATCATTGTAAATATCTCCCAGTCAGGTTTACAATCTATAGATTGTCGCGTTAAGCGCTCTTGGCGTGTTACGGTACGATCCATATTGGTTTGAGTGCCCTCTTTTTCTCCCCATGGGGATGCGGGGAGACGCAGATGTGCAAAAGGCTTGGTCTGTGAATCATCATAAGCATTAATCTCGACGATGAAAGGAATTTTTTTAAAAGCGGCTTCAACACGGTGACGATTAGGAAGATGGTAGATGGGGTCGGTATGACAGATAATAAGGACGTCAATCTCTCTGCGCTCTGCAACTTCAATGATTTCAAAAGCGGTTAGTCCCGGCTTTGAGGCGACATTATCACTCCTCCAAAATTCACCTACTTTTTTTACTGATGCCTCATCAAAACCTAAATGTACGGCTAAGGTTGTAGAGAGTCCACCGACTTCTCGTCCACCCATGGCATTGGGTTGCCCCGTAAGTGAGAAAACACCGTTACCTTTTTTATCGACTTTGCCGCTAAGTAGATGCATGTTAATAAGAGCAAGGTTTTTATCTACACCTTGAACACTCTGGTTCAATCCCATGGTCCAAGCACTAATAATATTTTCATTATTATAGAAAAATTGCATAAAGGTCTCAAAAAGCGCTTTAGAAATATCACAGCGTTTAAGCAGTTTTGTTTTAGGAAGCTTCTTAATCTTTTTAAGGTAGGTATCAAAACCTTCTATATGATTCTCAATGTAATGGGTGTTGATCTTTTTATCTTCTATGAGACGTAGTGCCACCAGTGAAAAAAAATCGATATCGCTTTCGGGTCGTAAGGGAATATGAAGATCAGCGTGTTCGGCAGTTGAAGTAAACCGTGGATCGATGACAATGACCTTAAGCCCTTTTTTTCGTGCTTTTTTGATCTTATTATGAAAAACCACATGAGCTTCAGCCACATTAGCGCCCACTAAGATAAGAAGATCACTCGAGTTGATATCATCCATACGTACAGGAACGTAATCTAAACCAAAGACCTTTTGATAGGCGACCACGGCACTTGACATACAGGTACGTGAATTGGTATCAACATTACTGGTCCCTAAAAATCCTTTAGCAAGTTTATTAGCGACATAGTAATCTTCGCTCAACATCTGACCTGAAAGATAAAATGCAATGCGTTCTGGAGTGCTAGAGCGGATTTTATTGGCAATGAGTTTCATAGAAGTATCCCATGCAATAAGCTCAAAAGGTTGATTGTAAGCTGTACGAAGATACGGTCGTAGCAATCGTGAAGAGGTCTGCATCGTATGCAGTTCACTCACACCCTTTTTACAGACAAGCCCTTCATTACTTGGATAGGCGATATCACCTACCAGTTTACTGGTGTCAAACTCTAAACCACATCCAACACCACAGTAGCCACACACAGATTTAATCACGTCTCTTTCCTTACATGTAATATACGAGTATTATTATATCATGTTTGTAGATAAGAAAATTTTAAGTTTTATGTATAAAATTTAAGCACTAAGTTGTGGTTTAATGGCTCACAACAGTGCTATACTTTCCAATGTAAACAAAAGCTAAGTAAAACTTAAGCTAGAAAAGGAAAAATTTGAAGACTCACACAATTGCAAAACGCCTCTTGGCGACAGGTTTAGTTCTTAGTGTTGCTGCGACATCTCTGATGGCAGAGCTAGAAAAAAAGAAACTCAAAATAGGTTTTATAGCACTGACTGACTGTGCTCCACTTGTTATTGCTGAAGAGAAGGGCTTTTTTGATAAATATGGCCTGGACGTTCATGTAGTTAAAGAGGGTGGCGGTTGGCCAGGAATCCAGCAAAAAGTGATTAATGGAGAGTATGATTTTTCTCACGCTTTAGCCGGTATGCCAATTGCAGCGACTTTAGGTATTAATGGAAATGCTAACTTGCAAGCCGTTTTAAGTCTTGACTTTAATGGTAATGGAATTACTTTTGGTAATAAGATTATTAAAAAGATGGAAAAATACGGTATGGACAAAACAGCACGTCCATTAGGTTCGCAAGCCCTTAAAAAGTTGATTGATGCAAAACATAAAGAAGAAGCGGGTGATTATCAACCACTTAACTTTGGTATGGTGCATCCCGTTTCGACTCACAACTATGAACTGCGTTACTGGATGGCGACATCAGGAATTGAGCCAGATCGTGACTGTACGATTAAACCTTTCCCACCACCGACAATGCCATCAAACTTGATTGCGGGTAATATTGAAGGTTACTGTGTTGGTGAGCCATGGAATGAGCGTATTGTTTTGAAGAAAAAAGGCTCAACTCTGGTAACAAATTATGATATCTGGAACAATAACCCGGAAAAAGTGCTTCAGACCCGTGCTGATTTTATTGAAAAGTACCCTGAAACGACTAAAGCCGTTATGAAAGCCGTTATTGAAGCACAGATGTGGCTTGATGCATCATGGGAAAATCGTAAAGAGGCAGCGAAAATTCTTTCTAAGCCAAATTATGTCAAAGCACCGGTAAAAGTTCTTGAAAAATCAATGACAGGAACCTTTCAGTATCTAAAAGGTCAAGATTCTGAGCCAAATCCAATGTTTAACGTCTTTGCAAACTACTATGCAGCCTATCCATTTTACTCTCACGGAATGTGGTTTATTACACAGATGTACCGCTGGGGACAACTTGATAAGCCTGTTGATATGAAAGCGGTTATTGAAAAAACTTACCGTCCTGATCTTTTTGAAGAGGTCGCTAAAGAGATAGGTTACTCATTACCGCCAAGTGCTTGGAAAAAAGATGGTGTGGATGAACACAATATGTTTATGGATGGAAAAGTTTGGGATCCAAACAAAGCTGTAGAGTATATTTACAGTTTCAAAGTAACCAATCCAAAAGTGTCTCAAGAAGATTTAGCAGCCGCTAATAAATGGAGTGTTACAACGAAGCAGCCTGCCTATGTCTGTCCTTATGGACCTGCTGGATGTGCTGATCCTAAGTTCGTCACTAAGAAATAAGCTACCATGTAAAGCCAAGGAGAATAGCTCCTTGGTGAATAAAATTTAAACGGAGAAATTATGAGTCAAGAGACTATAAAAAAGTTATTTTTGCCACTAATAGGATTGGTAGCAATATTAGCGATCTGGGGAGCCCTAGCTAACAACATTGAAGACTTCCCGACACCAAGCGATACTTATGTACAGGCATTTGGTGGCATTAACTCAGAGGGTGATGAACTTATAGGTGTTTTGGCTGATCCTTTCTATATAGAGAATCAGGATGATAAAGGAATTTTCTGGCAAGTGCTTAACTCACTTGAACGTGTTTTTGCTGGTTTTGCCTTAGCGATTTTAGTGGGGGTTCCACTGGGCTTGATGATTGGTATGAGTAAAACCATGCATTATATCTTTGATCCTTATATTCAGATATTTAAACCAGTTTCACCTTTAGCATGGTTGCCACTGTTACTCTTTATCTTTCAAGATATCAATATGACAGCAATTTCAACCATCTTTATCACTTCAATCTGGCCGATTGTCATTAATACGGCTCTGGGTGTGCGTAGTGTGAATGAAGATTATATGAATGTAGCCAAAGTCTTATGTTTTACGCCGATGGAGAAAGTCTTTCAGATTATCTTGCCTGTTGCGGTACCGTATATCTTTACAGGAATGCGTCTTTCACTGGGAATTGCATGGCTGGTTATTGTTGCGGCAGAGATGCTTACCGGTGGTATCGGTATCGGGTTTTGGATCTGGGATGAGTATAACAATCTTAATTATCATAATATTATTATCGGGATTATCATTGTTGGGATCATCGGGTTTTTACTCGATACCATGATGGGATATGTAGCTGATTATTTTGACTATACAAAGAAGGGTAACCGATGAGTAAATTTTTAAGCCTAGAAAAAGTTGACAAAGCCTTTCCTCTTGGTGGGGGAAAAGAGTATATTGCGGTTCAAAATGTTGATCTGGATATCAAAGAGAATGAGATTATCTCCATTATCGGTCACTCGGGTTGTGGAAAATCAACACTTCTGAATATGATTGCCGGTCTGGATGTCAATACGGGTGGAAGTATCTATCTAAATAATAAAGAGATCAATTCACCGGGTCCTGAACGCGCCGTAGTTTTTCAAAATCACTCACTTCTTCCATGGATGACGGTCTATCAAAATATTGAGATGGCAGTTAAAAAAGTGATGCCAGATCTTAATCCAAAAGAGCTCAAAGAGCGTGTGACAAAATTTGTCAAAATGGTCAATCTTGATCACGCAATCGATAAGTACCCAGGTGAGATATCTGGAGGGATGAAACAGCGTGTCGGGATTGCCCGAGCACTCTCTATTAAGCCTCAGGTCTTATTGATGGATGAACCTTTTGGTGCACTTGATTCACTGACACGTGCGAATTTACAAGAGCATCTCATGCGTATTCAGCAGAGTGTTAAAAATACCGTCATCATTATTACTCATGACATTGATGAAGCCGTATTACTTAGTGATCGTGTTGTGATGATGACCAATGGTCCTGAAGCGACGATTGGTGAGATTCTTGAAGTTAATCTTGAGCGTCCTCGTGATCGTGTTGAGCTTCAACATGACCCTGAATACATTCGTTGTCGTGAAGCGATTTTGGAATTTCTTTATAAAAAATTTGCCAAAGACGACGAGTAGTTCTTTTCTTTCACCTTCGGGTGATTTCATCAAGCAGTATTAATGTTTTTCCCTTGCGGCCTCCTTGCCCTAATGCTGTTTGTTTAAATCATCTAAAAGCTTATTTCATCTATCTGAGGAGCAAAAATTGCCTTATAAAAAACGTTCTAATAGCATTCTGGGGAGAATCTCTCTGGTTGGTTGTGGTACTGGAGATGTTGATCTTTTAACCTTAAAGGCGTATCGTCTTATCAAAGAAGCGGATGTTGTATTGACAGATCATCTTGTTTCGCAAGAGATAGTATCGCTTATTCCACAAAAGACAATGCAGGTCTTTGTAGGTAAGAGAAAGGGGTATCACTCACTTAAACAAGAGAAAATCAATGAACTGCTTATTGATTATGCGTCTCAAGGACTACATGTTGCACGCCTTAAAGCGGGAGATCCTTATATCTTTGGTCGGGGTGCAGAAGAAGCACAAGCGATGATTGAAGCGGGTTACGATGTCGAAGTGATACCTGGGATATCATCAGCTATTGCAGGACCGTTAAGTGCTGGAATCGCGCCAACAGCTCGAGGATATGCGGCTAATATGTCTATAGTATCAGCACATCTTAGTGGTAATTCAGTCAATCTTGAATGGGTTGATCTACTGTTGAAAAAGAGTCATACTACCATTGTCCTTATGGGTGTGTCGCGTGCGCAAGAAATTGTTCAAGAGGCTCGTAATTTAGGTGTGAATGAAGATTGCAAAGTGGCGATTATCTCTAACGCTTCACGCACCAATCAGAGTGAAATTATCACGACACTTTCGGGCTTACAAGCAGCAGCCATAGAGGCACCAAGACCTGCAATTTTAGTCTTTGGCGAGGTTGTCGCCTTACATAAAGTTTTACCAAAATACCAATACTTTCAGGAGAACAGCGATGAGCGTACTGCAGCAAGCATTTGATGCACGTAATAAAAAACAGAATAAGATTGAGGTCACTAAAGAGCTCAAGACTCCTAAAGAGGCGTATGAGCAGTTAGAGACGTATGCAAAACAGGGATATGATGCTATTGCTAAGGAAGATCTCGGTTATTTCTTAAAATGTTTTGGAATCTTTGATCGTCCGGCAACACCCAAGCAGTTTATGATTCGTGTCAGAATTCCAGGTGGACATTTAAACGCTGAACAAGCGGATGTCATTGGAGCGCTTGCTCGGGATTATGGCAAAGACTATATTGACATTACAACACGAATGCAGGTGGAGTTGCGCTACTTGGATATTGAAAATATACCAAGGATATTGAAACGATTAGAATCTGTAGGTATCTCAAGCTATCAAACCGGTGTTGATAATTTTCGTAATATTTTAAATGATCCTCTTGATGCATTGGCATTTGATAATATACTTCCTTCTCAAAACCTACTTTTAAAAATCCAATCGATATTTTTAGGTAATCATGAGTGGATCAGTGCTTTACCTCGAAAATTTAATACAGGGATTACCGGCTCTATAGCAAATCGCTCTAATGTATTTGGACAAGACTGCGCTCTGGTTCTAGCCCAAAAAGATGGCGCTTATGGTTATAACCTCTATCTTGGAGGTAAGGTAGGTCAGATTGCTAAAAGTGCAAATATCTTCTTAAAAGATGAAGATGAAGTGATGGCGATGTATAACACGCTTATCTCACTCTTTAGAGATTTCGGATTTCGTGATAACCGTAATAAAAATCGACTCTATTTTCTTATTGAAGCGGTTGGTATAGAGGCGATGAGTGCGGCAATTCGTTCTCATGCAGGAGTTGATTTCGCCACCGCTGGCGAGACGATGACACAGATTGATAATAACGATCCAGATCAAGGACGTGTACAACTTAAAGATGGCACCTTTGCTGTACATGTGGTTGTGCCATCAGGAATTTTCTCAGGTAGTGCACTGATTAAAGCGGCTGAACTTTCCAGAGAGCAGGGCAGTAGTGAACTGCGTTTTGATGTTGAGCAGAGTCTCTATATTCTTGGGGTTAAGCCTGAGGAAATTGATGCCTTATTAGAAGATTCATTTTTTGAAACCTATAAGAGTGTGAATACTCCCTATTTCAATCACATGATCGCTTGTGCGGGAACAGAGCACTGCCCTTTTGGTGTTATCCCCAATAAACCTGATGCGATTGAGATGTCACAATACCTTTCTAGTATGGTGCCTCTTGAAGCGGGGCGTATCCGTATGTACTGGTCAGCTTGCGTAAAAGGATGTGGTCTTCATGGTGTGGGTGATATCGGTTTTGAAGGCTGTAAGGCTAAAGTCAATGGAGTGAATGAGTTTGGTGTCCATATTTCACTTGGAGGTAAGTTAACAGGAGAGGGTGAAGAGGGTTACAGTGTTATTAAGGCGGCTCCACTGCGTTACGCGAAATTTTATGTTGAATCTTTGATGTTAGAGTACCGTCGCCTTAAAATGCCTCAAGAGAGTTTTGAGTTATTCCATGATCGTGTACTTACTCAGTATACAGGTGCTTACATCGGCTTCATGATGAAGCTACAAGCGTATCTACGAGGAAAGAGTATCGATATCAATGTTGGATTTTCTTTACATGTAAAGAGTGCTAAAGAGGAGAGTTTTGAAGTATTTGAATTGGGAAGAGAACTGTATCTTGAACTTTTGGGAAATGAGCCCTATACCCAATACACATACTGTGCTCCAACACTTAAAGAAGTCTTGCAGGTTCCAAAAGAAGTGGATACATCAATAGATGAAAACCTTTCAAATATGATCTCTAAAATGTTAAGCACAACCGATGAGAAGGCTGATAAGTTTGCTGAGCTATTAGCGTATATTGAACTTTAATCTTGAGTAAACTAGTCTGAATACTTGAATATATCTTTTGCTTTGGGAATAATACTCCCCTACAAAGGATAACTTATGGCTCACTCTTGCCCTATAAATTTTGAACGTGTTGATGCAACGACGATTCGCATCATCTCTCTTATCGTCATTTCACTGATCACTTTACATGTAAGCTTTCCCTCACCATGGATATTATTTTTTTTAGCGACTGATTTTATTATGAGACTCTATGGAGATAAAAACTATAGTCTGACGTACCGATTGGCATTGCTCATCCAAGCAAGTCTGAAACTTGAGAGCAAGTTTGAAGATGCAGGAGCAAAACGTTTAGCGGGACATTTTGGACTACTGTTTACGCTCTTATTGCTTAGTGCATATCTTCTTGAACTACAGAGTGCTTTTTATGTGATTGCTTCTGTTTTTATTGGCTGTGCGGGTTTAGAAGTTCTTTTTGGATTTTGTGTGGGATGTAAAGTCTATTTTATCATCCAAAAAATTCTACCAAAATCTTAAAATGGCGGGTATCTCTTCAAAAGGCATCTATGGTTTAGCCGCCATGCATGTACTCTCTCACGCTCCAAATAACCGTACGATGCAGATCAAAGAGATCGCGGCAATGACACAGATATCGCACTCTTATCTTGAGCAACTCATGCCAATTTTACGACGTTCAAATTTAGTTGTGAGCATTCGGGGTGCTTCTGGTGGCTACAAATTGGCACGTTCAGCTCATGATATTGTCGTTTTAGATATCATCGAAGCCTTAGAAGGCAGTCTGTGTAAGATTGAGGGTAATGTGGGTGCTAGTATTATTTTAGAGTGTTTCTGGAATGAGATGCAAGAGAAGGTTAAAAAGCTTTTTGCTCTGAAGCTCTCAGAACTTGATCAAGCGTATCAGCCTTACTCGTATGAAATTTAAAACCTTAATTTTGATCCATCATAAAAATATCCCAAAGGGGATAGCGACTGAATCATTACTAAACATATCAGTAAGATTATCTTACATGTAAACAGTGCAGGTACTCTGTCGTTTTATGATGTGTCTCTTTTGCATTTTTAACGTTAAAACGCTTATGTTCTTGGGAGGCTTGATGATAATGACCTAAATTTTTCATGAGTTTTGCAATCTCTGTGTTGTCAATAATTCCATCACTACTATAGCTTAAAAAAATGTGTGAAAATCGTGCGTTTTGAAGGAGATTTTTTAAACTTTCATAGGCACTTTTTCGACGACTGTAAGGCGAACTGTAATAGGCTCTGAGTCCAGTTTTTCCTCGAGGTACCAAGGGCTTATATTCAGCAATCGTATTTAATAGATGATAATTAGCGCCATACTGTCTTAAGTTGTAAGGGGGATCGAGATAGAGAATGTCTCCTGAAATCTCTTTAATAAGTAGGTTACTATCACTATGAAAAACGTGATGAGATGTACGGTTTTCTTTTACATGTAAGGCTTTTAATTGCAAGGGGATCTGTGCTGTTTTTTTTAGGGTTTTTAAATAGGCACTAAAAATTGATGCCGTATTAGCGATGTAGGTCACCTCTTCAATGAGTGTGGCGAGTAAGAGAAAGTAGCGCTCTTGGTTAATCACTTCAGTCTGGTACCAAAACTCAATATGCTGACGCATCGCATCAATCATCTGAGCATTTTCATCACTAAAATAGTGACGTCCTTCACCACCACCTAGAGCATAGTGCTGAAAGATCAATCCTTTTTTTATATGAAGATGATTTAGCTCTTGAAGCTGAGACTCATAGTCTGTAAGTGATTGTGTCATCAGATAGGCATGGTTGATAAGATAACTGTAATATTCAGCGTCATTACTACTTACATGTAAGCCATCATCACTAAAACTACGTCCGACAACTCCTGTTCCTGCAAAAAGATCACAAAATCTCTTTACATGTAAAGATCTACCTACCTGTTGTCGAACCTCATTTTTAATAAAGGGAAGGAGTTTCTCTTTAGAACCAATGTAGTGCATTATAAACCTTCAATAAGGACGTTCCAGAGGATAGAGACCTCTTTGTCACTCATAAAGAGTGTACTTTCGTCAACATAGAGTTTTTTTAAGGTGCGTGAGGGAACGCTAAGTCGGTGGGAACATTCAGGGTGTGAAGGTAAAAAAGCACGAAGCAGTGAGACATTAGTTTCTATTTCACCCTCGCAGTGAAAACAGTAAAACTCTTCATGCAGGCGTCCCTCATGTTTTAAAATCTTAATGTAACTTTCTATGGCAATGCGTTTAGGGTTTTGTTGGTGCCAGGTATTGGCGGCATGATCTAAGATCTCAAAGTAAAAATCTCCAATCTCTTCAGCATCTTTGAGATGGGGATAAAAGAGTGCGCTAAACTGTTGCCAGATACTTAGACGCATTCGATCTGTAATCCAAGGATGACCTAAGTGAATAACATCTCGAAGTCTTGCTATGGTGCTGTTTAAACTCTTTTCTACCTCGAAGTCAATTTTGAACCCAAGATTGATAACGCTATGACGTGCTCCATAAAAACGGTAAAGCGTCTGTAAGTTTTGCTGCGTTATTATGGTGACTATTAAGTCTTCATCTTTATAACGGTTGACTTTAATGATGAAACCCTGCAAGCTGATTCTTTTTTACCCGATGATTTTATTTGAATATAACAATCATTCTCTGTTTTATAAAATTTTAACACAAAAAAAGTTAAAATAAACCCCTTAAACTCTAAATAAGATATTTTTCTTTAAAAAGAGATTAAATTTATAATAAAAAGGCAGATGAATGGTAGAACATCACGATTTATTACGATCTTTTAAAGATAACTGTGGTTTTGGGCTTGTAGCCAATATCAAAAACCGCCCAAGTCATGAGACTTTAGAAAATGCAATTACGGCTTTAGAGCGTATGATGCACCGTGGTGCTGTAGCAGCTGATGGTAAAACAGGCGATGGTAGTGGACTCTTACTCTCTATGCCAGATTCGTTTATGCGACGTATGGCTCAGGAAGAGGGTGTTGAACTTCCTCAAATGTATGCGGTTGCTTCAGTCTTTACAAAAGATAAAGAACAGTTGAAAAAAATGAATGAGATCTGTTGTAATAATGATCTCAAGATTGTTTTAGAGCGCGTTGTCCCTATAGATACCAATGCTTTAGGCCAGCAAGCACTTGAGACACTCCCTTTTATTATGCAGCTTTTCATTATACCTAACTCTATAATGGCGACACAGCGTTTTGATGCGCTTTTATATTTGAGCCGTAAAGAGTCAGAACATGCCTTCGTAGAAGATGAAAACTTCTATATTGCATCGATGGCATCTCGTGTTATCTCTTATAAGGGTCTTATTATGCCGACCCATATTAAAGAGTTTTACAAAGACTTTCAAGATCCTAAGTTTGAGATCTCTTTTTCACTGTTTCACCAACGTTTCTCTACAAATACCTTACCAAAGTGGCGTCTTGCACAGCCGTTTCGTGCGGTGGCTCACAATGGGGAGATTAACTCAGTTGAGGCCAATCGTTTTAATGTTGAGGTCAAGTCGGAATCGATTAAAAGTGATGTCTTTACGGATGAAGAGATTGCAAGAATCTTACCCATCTTGCAACCGGGTTCATCTGATAGTGCCAGCGCTGATAACTTTTTTGAGTTTTTGATTGCCAATGGTATGGATTTCTTTAAAGCGGCACGTGCAGTCATTCCTGCTCCATGGCAAAATGCACCCCATATGGACCCACAACTGCGTGCTTTTTATGAGTACCAATCTACCGTTTTTGAAGCCTGGGATGGACCGGCAGCATTCTCCTTAACTGATGGTCGTTATATTGGCTGTGTTCTTGATAGAAATGGCCTTCGTCCTTCAAAATATATCATCACGAAAAATGATACTCTTTTGATCGCTAGTGAATATGGTGTTGTTGATATTCCAGCCAATGAGATTAAAGAGCGGGGTCGTTTACAGTCAGGTCAGATGATCGGTCTTGATCTTAAATTTGGAAAAGTTCTTAGAGATGATGATATTAATAACTATCTTAAATCATCAAATCCTTATATGAAATGGTTAAATGAACACATGATCTACTTGCAAGAGCATATTGATCTTCAGTATGAGAGAAGTTGTGATTATGATCCGGCAAACATCGTTCACGCGCAACGATTCTTCAACGTGACTCATGAAATTATAGAGCAAGTTATTGAACCAATGATTCGCGATAGTAAAGAAGCAGTAGGATCTATGGGTGATGATACACCAATGGCTGCTTTTAGTACAAAGCAGCGCCGTTTTAGTGACTTTTTCAAACAGAAATTTGCTCAAGTAACTAACCCTCCAATTGATCCTATTCGTGAACAAGTGGTGATGAGTTTAAATACCGGTTTTGGAGAAGTTCATAACATCTTAAATGAGTTGCCAGAGCACGCTCACCGTCTTAAAGCCATTTCGCCTATTATTACTTATGAGAAACTTGAAGTATTAAAATCTTTTGGTGATATGAAATCACCACGTTATCAGGCTTTTTATAAAAATACCACCTTTTCAACAACCTATTCCTCAGGTCTAAAAGTTTCATTGGAATCTTTAGTTCAAGAGGTGATTACGTCAGTGAAAGAAGAGGGAATACGTATTGTTATTTTAGACGATTCCGCTATCAATCATGAAAAAATGGCGATGCCGATGCTTATGGTAGTAGGACGTCTGAATCAAGCACTCTTAGGTGCTGAAATTCGTAACTTGGTCTCGATTGTCTGTGCTTCAGGTGAAGTTGTGGATTCTCACAGTGCCGCAACATTAATCGCTTATGGGGCTAGTGCGGTCTATCCAAATTTACTTTTTGCCACGGCCTTACATCATACAGAGCGAAAAAACTGTCATACCCCTTGTCATGAAGCGCTTAAGTCTGTTCACAGTGCTTTAAATGGCGGTCTTTTGAAGATTATGTCTAAAATGGGTATTGCAACCATTGCTTCGTATCGTAATTCAGGCCTATTTGATACCTTAGGCTTAAGCCGTGAGGTCGTTGAAGACTGTTTTGGTGATTCTCAAGCCTTAATTCCTGGTCTTGATTATGAAGATATTGATGCACGTATTAAGCAAGCACATAAAGATGCTTATGCTGATGATGGGTTTAATCAGATTTTCCCACTAAATATTGGTGGTTTCTATAAGTTCTATAACGGTCAAGAGTATCATGACTTTGGTCCTGATGTTATTCATGCCATTCATGCCGTTTCAAAATCGGGAGATCCAAAAGACTACGATAAATTACGTGACACAGTTAATCAACGCGGATTAAAATTTATTCGCGATTTCTTTGAGTTTAAATCGGATAAAAAAGCGATCTCTATTGATGATGTAGAACCAAAAGAGAAGATATTTAAACGTTTTGCTTCCGCTGCAATGAGTTTAGGTTCTATCTCTCCAGAAGCACATGAAACCATAGCTGAAGCGATGAATACCATTGGAGGTCAGTCGAACTCAGGTGAGGGTGGTGAAGATGTTGATCGTTTTAACTCTATTAGAAACTCAAAGATCAAACAGGTTGCATCAGGACGTTTTGGTGTGACACCGGCGTACTTACGTTCTGCTGAAGAGATTCAGATTAAAGTAGCGCAAGGCGCTAAACCGGGTGAAGGTGGACAACTTCCAGGTCATAAAGTGACTGCCTTGATCGGAAAATTACGTCATACGGTTCCTGGTGTTACACTAATTTCACCTCCTCCACACCATGATATTTACTCTATTGAGGACCTTGCTCAGCTTATTTTTGATCTCAAACAGGTCAATCCTACTGCTAAGATTACTGTTAAATTGGTTTCAACTGCCGGTGTCGGTACGATTGCCGCGGGTGTGGCTAAGGCCTATGCTGATAAGATTATTATCTCCGGTGGTGATGGCGGTACCGGTGCCGCACCATTAACGTCAATTAAGTTCGCGGGTAATCCATGGGAAACAGGTCTCTCAGAAGCGCATAATGCACTTAAAGCTAATAACCTCCGTGAGATGGTACATGTACAGACTGATGGTGGACTTAAAACAGGTTTAGATGTTGTTAAAGCAGCGATGCTTGGTGCTGAGAGTTACGCATTTGGTTCGGGAGTTTTGACTATTGTAGGATGTAAAATGCTACGTATCTGTCATGTTAATCGCTGTTCTGTAGGTATTGCAACTCAAAATGAGACCTTGCGTAGTGAGCACTATCTTGGTAATGTACGTCAAGTCATTAATTTCTTTACCTATCTTGCTGAAGATGTTCGTTCGATTCTTGCGGCTTTAGGATATTCTCGCCTAGAAGATATTGTAGGACGAAGTGATTTATTAAAAGTTGTTGATGATACATTTGCAGAAAAGTTTGATTTTTCTGCAGTGTTACATCAAGAAGAGGGTATTAATACCTGTCAGCAAGAGACAAATCCTCCATTTGATGATAATGCCTTTGAAGTTGATGTCTTAGAAGAAGCGATGAGTGCGATTAAGCATCCTGATCACCCTATTCGTATTAGTCGTGAGATCTGTAACCTTAACCGCAGTTTTGGTGCACGCATTAGTGGTGAGATCGCTCAGTATTATGGCGATAAGGGTCTAAAAAGTGAAACTATAAATATCTCACTAAAAGGAATTGCCGGTCAAGCTCTCGGTGCATTCTTAATTCATGGGGTTGCCATTCGTCTTGATGGATATGCGAATGACTATATTGGTAAGGGAATGCATGGTGGTAAGATCATCGTTACTCCTGAGCTTCAGGGTGAAGCATTTTCTGCAGGTGGGAATACCTGTCTTTATGGTGCAACTGGCGGTAAGCTTTTTATTAGTGGTTCTGTTGGTGAGCGTTTTGCTGTTCGTAACTCGGGTGCATTGGCAATCGTTGAGGGAACAGGTGATAATGCTTGTGAGTATATGACAGGAGGTATTGTTGTTATCTTAGGTCGTACCGGTATTAATTTTGGTGCAGGTATGACGGGAGGTGTCTCGTTTGTTTATGATGAAGATCACAGTTTTGTTGAAAATGTCAATCGTGAACTTGTTGAAGCCGTACGTATAGATACTGATGATGGTGATGAAGCACGACACTATCTTAAGCGCCTCCTTAAAGATTACCTTAGTGAAACAGGAAGTGATAGGGCTAAGATACTTTTAGATAACTTCCGTGTTGAGATTCGAAATTTCTGGTTGGTTCGTCCGAAAAACCTCAAGAAACTTCCATTAAATGCAGATAAAGGAAATTAAAATGCGCGAATTTATTACTACAGGACGCATTGATCCGTCGAAACGTTTAGTTATTGAACGCACCAAAGATTTTAATGAGATATATGAGGTGTTTGATAATTCCGATGCCGCACAACAGAGTGAGCGTTGTATTCAGTGTGGTGACCCATTTTGTCTAAACAGATGTCCTTTACACAATTACATACCACAGTGGTTAAAATCGATTGCAGAAAAAGACCTTCCTTTCGCATTTAAACTCTCTAATGAACCTTCACCATTTCCAGAGGTTATGGGGCGTGTCTGTCCACAAGATCGTCTTTGTGAAGGTGATTGTACATTAAATGATGGACATGGCGCTATTACTATCGGTTCCATTGAGACCTATATTAGTGAAGAAGGTTTTAAACAAGGGCTTAAACCTGAGTTTCCAGGAGTGACATCAGATAAGAGTGTCGCGGTTATTGGTTCTGGACCTGCTGGATTGTCTGCGGCAACCTATCTTTTACGATCAGGTTTTGGTGTGAGTATGTATGAGCGTTCCGATAGAGCGGGTGGATTATTAACCTATGGTATTCCAAATTTTAAACTTGACAAAAAGGTTGTTGAGCGTCGTGTTAATCTTTTAGTAGAGGCAGGAATGCAGTTACATGTAAACTGTGAAGTGGGTAAAGATATCTCTTTTGAAGAGGTCGCAGATCATCATGATGCTCTCTTTCTTGGTATTGGTGCAACGCAGGCAAAAAGTGCTGGTATTAGTGGTGAAAATGCTAGTAATGTTTATGTATCTATGCAATATTTAACGGCTATTCAACATAAAAATTTTGGTGAAGCTTACAGCAAAGAGTTTGAGTTTAAAGATCTTGATGTCGTTGTCATTGGAGGTGGTGATACGGCAATGGACTGTGTACGTACTTCAAAACGTGAAGGGGCGAAAAGTGTGACCTGCCTTTATCGTCGTGATGCACATAATATGCCAGGTAGCCAAAAAGAGTATAAAAATGCTATGGAAGAGGGTGTGGATTTTACATTTTATGCTTCACCAAAAGAGATTATCATTGGTGATGATGGTAAGGCGGTTGCTGTTGAGATGATTAAAACTGTCTTAGGTGCAAAAGATGAGAGTGGTCGTCAGCGTATGGAAGAGGTTAAAGGGAGTGAATTTCAAGTCAAAGCTGACATTGTCATTATGGCACTAGGTTTTGATACTGCAGTTCCTGCTTTCTTTGCTGAAAATGGTATTGAGACCAATAGTTGGGGAGGTGTTAAGGTTGATGATAGCAACCAAACATCAACTTCAGGTATCTATGCTGGTGGTGATTGTTATCGAGGTGCCAGCCTTGTTGTTACGGCAGCTTATGATGGACGTGAAGCAGCACGTAGTATGATTAAATCATTGGGATAATGCAACTCGAAGATTTTATTGAGTCATCTTTTTTAGCTTGTAAAGAGATGGCTACTTCATTACAACAGAGTGATAGAAAATTACTCTCTAAAGAGCATGAAATAGGTCATGGCGGCGATATTAGTATCGAAGCTGATCTTCTTTGTGAAAGAATTCTTTTAAAATATCTTTCTAAGTATGGTCAAATTCTCTCTGAAGAGAGTGGTTATATAGGTGAGGGAGAACAGACAGTAGTTATTGATCCTCTTGATGGCAGTAGTAATTTTAAAAGTCAATTTCCCTATTATGGAACATCAATAGCTTTACGCAATAAGGGTGAGACCTTGTGTGGTGTTGTCTGTAACTTTGAAAATGGAGACTTTTTTTTCCGTAGTAATACGGAGCTTTTTGTAAAAAATATTTTTGATCACGATAGAAATGCATACGTACAAAATAATGCAAACAGTGCTGTAGGCCTATTTGAAAAATCGTATGACTACCCTGAAGTCGTTGCATCGTTAAAGAAAAAGAAACTTAAATTTCGTTCTCCAGGGGCGGTTGCTCTCTCTTTAGCCTATGCTCATTATGTTGAGTATGTGCTATTTTTAGGTACAATGCGTGATTATGATATCCTTGCAGGGATGCACCTTTGCAAGGATCTAAACCATTATCAAGATGAAAACTGCATCATCATTTCAAAGGATAAGACAAGCTTTGAAACACTCTGCGACATTATAATAAAAAAGGATAATATTTGAGTCTTTTTGATCTTTTTAGTAGCTCTAATACCAAAAAACAGGCGAGTAAAGATGAAGCGCCAGCACACTGGATCAAGTGTAAGTCATGTAATGCTTTGATGTATTATAAAGAGATTGAGAACCAAAATTATGTCTGTCCTAAATGTAGTTTTCATCTTCGTATTGGTGTTGATACTCGCATTAAACTTTTGGCTGATGAGGGTACTTTTGTTGAATTTGATGGTGATTTACATCCTGTTGATCCCATTAAATTTGTTGATAAAAAAAGTTATGTTAAACGTGTTGAAGAAGGGACAAAAAAGACGGGTCGTCACTCTTCAGTGTTAAGCGGTTCATGTCAAATTAATGGTATCGCTACTCAGCTTGTTGTCTTTGATTTTGCCTTTATGGGTGGTTCTTTAGGGTCGGTTGAAGGTGAAAAAATAGTACGTGCAGTCAATCGTGCTATTGAAAACCGTGAGGGTCTTATTATTATTAGTGCTAGTGGTGGAGCACGTATGCAAGAGAGTACGTTTTCGCTCATGCAGATGAGTAAAACTTCTGCAGCATTAGCAAAACTTTCCGATGCTAAACTTCCTTATATCTCTATATTAACAGATCCAACCATGGGTGGTGTGAGCGCATCGTTTGCGACATTGGGTGATATTATTATCGCTGAACCGGGAGCTTTGGTCGGTTTTGCAGGTCAGCGTGTTATTAAACAGACTATTGGTTCTGATCTTCCAGATGGTTTTCAACGTGCAGAATTTTTACTTGAAAAAGGTTCTATCGATATGGTAGTCAATCGTAATGAAATGAAAGATACGCTGAGTGATCTTTTAAAAATGCTTCTAGGGCATTAATGCAACTTTATGCCTTATGTGATCAAGAACTTCTTGATCGCCGTGAAATGGATATTGAAAGCTTTGTGAAACTCTGTCAAAAACATCAAGTAGGTATTATTCAATACCGAAATAAATCCGCTGATCTTGCAACACTAAAATCTCAACTTATTTTACTTCGACAAGACTTTGATGGGTATCTGATTATTAATGATGCTTATGAATTGATAGAGTATTGTGACGGGGTTCATATGGGACAAGAAGACCTTCTTGATGTGGATGCTGATATCCAAAAAGCTGTATCTATTATTCGTGATATTATTGGAAATGATAAACTACTTGGAATCTCTACTCATAATGCTAAAGAGATAGCCATAGCCAATACTCTTGATCTCAATTATATTGGTCTTGGAGCTTATCGAAGTACCACAACAAAAGATGTCCCTAATCTACTTGGGGATAGTTTAGATACCTTAGCTGAAAAATCGATTCATCCTGTTGCTGCAATTGGTGGTGTAAAACTTGATGATACTTTTGAGCATGTAAATTATTTGGTTATAGGAAGCGGTCTTTTTGAAAATTAATATTATCTCTATTGCAAAAAAAGAGCGCTCAATATATGATCCTCTTTATAAAGATATGACAAAAATGATAAGGCGTTTTGCCAAAGTAGAAGAGATTGAACTCTTTCCCAAAGAGGTAGCCAAGGCACATACGATCTCTCCTGAAGCATCAAAGATGTCATATAGCAATGTTTTAACGCCATACATGCATAGAAACTACTCAATAGTGTTGCATCCTGATGGTAAAAAGCTCAATAGTTTGGAGTTTAGTAAGCTATTAAGTGATAGAATATCCGTAAATTTTTTTATAGGTGGCGCATACGGCTTTGAAGAAGAGTTTGTCAAAGCATGTGATGTGAGTATCTCCTTGAGTGACTTGACAATGAGTCATAAAATTGCAAAATCGGTTCTGCTTGAGCAGATATATCGAGGATTTACACTTTTAAATGGACACCCCTATCATAAATAAGTAGAGTTAAAAGGAAGTTTAGTGAGAGAGAGTGAATTACAATATTTTAAAGATATCCTACTTGCAAGACGTGAGCAGATTCAGAAAAATATTACTGGTGTTGAAAATGAGATGAACCAACTTCAAGGCTTAGAACTTAATGATGAAGGTGATTATGCTTCTGTCAGTAACAACAATCTTGTTGAGACAGCGATAGGATCACAACAGCAGATGGAACTTCTTGAAATTGAAGCTGCATTAGCTAAGCTCAAGAGTAAGCAATATGGAATCTGTGATATGTGTGAAGAAGATGTTGGCATACAACGTCTTAAGGTAAAGCCTCACGCTAAATACTGTATTGATTGTAGAGAGATTGCTGAAAAAAATAATAACTAAGGATCTGTTATGAATATCAAACGCTATACCATTGCTGCATTTATTTTGATGATTTTTGTAGGCTGGTTTGTTGAAGTTTATATCTCTCAAGATATCAGAAGTATCAATTTCTTTGGTTTTCAACTGCCTCCCATGCCAATTGCATTGTGGGTAGTGGCACCTGTTTTTATTCTCTATTTAGCTAGTCTTTTACATATGGGCTCGTGTAGTATTTCTAAAATGATGGAACTTCGTCGCTATAAAAAAGATTATGCCCAGCTTATTGAAGCACTTCGTGATGCGCTTTTAGGTAAGAAAAATCGTCGTACATCCTATCGAACAGAACGTTACAGTACTTTAGGTTACATTATTGATAAATCCATCATAACACCCAGTGAAAAACTCAAAAGTAGTGATAATGAGGATATTCAAGCGGTACTCGATGTTATTCGTGATGTTGAGAATGGTGAGACTGTTGATCTTCGTAAATTTCATTTAGAAAAGGACAACCCAATTTCTGTGGCCTACCATACGAATAGATATAATCATGGTGATGTTATTGCAGAAGATATTCTTAGCAAACCAGAACGTTTTTCTGAAAGTTTAGCGATACAGGCCTATCAAGACTTTGTTTTGAGTGCTCCAATTGCAGCTATTGTTAAGTATAAAAAATATATGTCCAAAGAGGCACTTGTCTCCATTTTAAGACGTATTGATGCTAAGGAAAACAGCCTTCATGTTGATAATGAGGTTTTATCTGATCTGATCCAACAGGTTGATATTACTGAAGATGAATATATCTGTGGCTCTATTATCCTTTCTAAAAGCATGATGCCTGAACAACGTATTAACCTTTTTGAACGTCTTAGTAATGCTAATGAAGATGCTACAGCTGCATATATCTATACACTGTATGATTTAGAAGTTGTGGATGATGCTAATGATCTTTTAGACGCGTCAAGAGAGAATGAATATCCACAATTTCGAGCTTATCGGGCATTAAAAGATGCTAATAAAAACTTTAGTATTAACCTCTTTACTCCGAAAGTCTGCGGATAACTTTGCAGGCGCGATACTCTCATGACGGATAAAATTTCTTTTGATACTCCGCTCTATGTGCTTGCTCCCTTAGCAGGCTTTACAGACCTTCCTTTTCGTAGTGTTGTCAAAAAATTTGGTGCTGATCTGACCGTGAGTGAGATGATTAGTTCCAATGCACTTGCTCATGGTTCAACTAAAACTCTCAAAATGTTAGAAAAGAATCCTAATGAAGACCCCTATTCGGTGCAGATATCTGGGGCAGACAGTGATATTGTAGAGCGAGCAGTTAAGGTGCTTAATGAGCAAGAGGGCATTGATATTATCGATTTTAATTGTGGTTGTCCTGTGCCAAAGGTTGTTGGGCACGGTTCAGGAAGCTCACTGCTGCGTGATCTTGAGAAGATGGGCTCTTTAATTCGTTGCATTAAAGAGACTTCAAATAAATCAGCAACAACAGTTAAAGTTCGTCTTGGTTTTGAAGAGAAAAATCATATTGAGATTGCTAAAATCGTTGAGGACAATGGGGCTGATTTTATCGCTGTTCATGGTCGTACCCGTGCAGGAAAATTTAAAGCTGAAGTCGATTATGATGCGATTAAAGAGATGAAAGAAGCGATATCAATTCCTCTTATTGCTAATGGTGATATCGACTCTTATGAGAAAGCACAGTGGGTGCTAGAACATACTGGTGCTGATGGTGTTATGATTGGTCGCGGTGCGGTTGGCGCTCCTTGGATTTTTCATCAGCTTAAAACGGGAAGTTCAACTATTGATCTTTTAGTGAAGCATGAAATTATTTTAGAGCATTTTGATAAGATGATGGACTTTTATGGGCCTAGAGGTGTTGCTATGTTTCGAAAGCATACTCATACCTATTCAAAAGGTTATGCGGGAGCATCTTTATTGCGTGATCACGTCAATCGTATTGATGATGTTGGGGAGTTTCGAGGCGTGATTGACAGGTTTTTTAAAGAGAGTCATTTGGTTTAAAAGGTTTACACTGAAGCCCTCTCTTTGTAACGCTCTAAGACTTCATTAGCTTCAACCTTGTCAATTTTATCGAGTTGTAGATACGACTCTAGCTCTTCTTCTTTATTGTTTAACATGCTCTCAAATTCGCCTTGTGTTACCGGTTTGCTATCATGAAATTTGTCTAAGACGACATTGTTATTCCCAATAATGACAAGATAGCTCTCATCAGCATAATCAAGCATCATAACACTATTGGTTTGATCGAGCGGTTTTTGAAAACGTATGGTAGCTTCAGTCAAAGAGCCTGTTTCTGCTCTCTTTGATTTAAAATGAGAAGACTTTTGAGCGTTATTTTTGGTATTGGACATTGAGTATTTAAGCCACATCAATATGATAATTCCAATAATAAGAATAATGACAACCATCATATAATTATCTTCTAAAGCATTATCTTGTTTCGTAGGTAAAGAGGCAAGCGAACCGTTTTCGTTAACCATAGTACTTTTTGCTGTAGCAGCTTTTTTCAAGAATCGAAGTCTTAAACCATAGGCATCAGAAGTTTTTGATGCCTGCATAGTGATCTGATTAGGAACACGTGCAAGTATCTGTACATGAGAGTCTATCGGTGTGATGGTGATTTTACTTAAAAACTTTGAGTTTAAGGTCTTTATTTTGGGGGATTCAATAGAGATGTCGCTGAGTTTTACAAGGATACTTCCTAATTGACGTTGTTGCGATATCACCCCTTCAAAAGGAGTATCAAAGGTCAACATCAGATCAACACGGTCAGTGCGATCATAGACATTATAGTTTAATATCTGTGAAGCAAATAGCCATAAAGGCAGAAGAAGAAAAAAGACGATTTTCATAAACGCTCTTTCGATAAATAATATAAGACAGCACTTGAGTCAAGGACTTCATTGATACGAATAGCAAGGTTTTTTTCATACACCATAACCTCACCTTTGCCTATAATTCTACCATTGACATAGGATTCAACACTTTCACCAGCGGGTTTATTGAGATCGATTACTGAACCTTTTTCTAACTTCAGTATCTCTGCAACACAGAGTTCTGTAGCTCCTAAATCGGCTACAAATTCAATCTCCATATCTAAGAGTCCCTCGTAGTTCATCCAGTTAAGCTCTTTGATATTAAAAAGCTTCTCTTTAGTAGTAGTATCTACCTCTGTCTCTTCACTCATAAATTTAGAGTTCCTTTATTGCGATAATCGCTGTATGCTTGTTAATACTCAATGCACTTTGTGCATCTATTGGAAAATCAAAGTGATCAAACTTTTCAAATATGGGTGTTCCAATAGTAAAAGGATGGGTATTTTCCTCTTCTGCTAAAACTTTGGCACTACCGATAACCATGTTGGCCAGCTCTAATGAGAAGTCAATTAAGGTCGCTTCATCACTGACCACTTCTCCTAAAAAAAGTTCCGAAATCTGCTGCATTAATGACGCTTCACATGCGAGGTAGACTCGATGTGAACTCTCTTTAGTATCGATTACGTCTATATAAGCAATAAATGTTCTCACTTTAGGAGTCATCTCTAATTTTTCAAATGATGATTCAAGCTGATGGAGTGAAAAGTTTTCTGCAGCTCTCTCAATATAGTGGATCATGTTGCGTTCCTCAAGGTTAATTGTAATGATTAGACTTGTTGCGGTATAAGAGCATAGCCTAAATAGTCTCAAAATGAGTAAGATTGGATAAAACTTTTTTAGAGTCATAGCCAAAGCTATGGCGATGAAAAATTTTATTCAAGATTGCCATTTTGAGGCTACCCTTCGGGCATTAGCTCTGTATCCATACTCTGCGTTAAGACTCCTTG
>JAYEGP010000114.1:0-3780 GCA_034659135.1 Campylobacterota bacterium | reverse complement strand
AGGCCGTGCATCGAATAAAAAGCTGCCCCTTGAAAATGGGTGTTGATGTTTTTGACCATCAAGTTGGTGATATTTCCCCCAGAAGAGGTGATAGAGCGAATATTTTTAAGATGCTCAGCATGGGGAATCTTGTGAATATCATCATCAAACATCTGGGTAATATGAATTGGCATTAAGGCTAAGATAGTGACGTTATCATTGATAAGATGATTAAAGAAGTCACTTGGCAATACAAAGTGATGTATAGCTAAGGTTGCTTTGGCATAAAGTGTTGAAAAAATTTGGTTAAGACCATAATCGAGATTAAAACTGAGTACTCCAGAAAGCGTGTCATCTGCTTTAATATCAAGATAATTTGAAACAATTCGTGCGCCATCGGTAAGATTACGATGGGTAATGACAATGCCTTTAGGAATTCCACTAGAGCCAAAAGAGTAGGTGATGACAGCATTATCGTGTCCATTAATGTTACATGTAAGCTTTCCATCATAACATTTATACATCTCATCAAAAGAGACATCACTCTGCTCATGGGCATGATACGTGATGATTTTACCCTCAAAGTTGAGCGCTTGAAGAGCATCTATCTTATACTCATCCGTAATCATACATGAGATTTGGCAGTCATCAACTATGTGTTGCACTTGCTCAGGTTTTAAAAGTCTGGTAATAGGAACTAAAACGTATTCACTAGAGAGCAGGGCAAGAATAGCGACAACTTGCTCAGAACATTTATGCGAATAAATTCCAATTCTACTCCCTTTTTTGAGTTTTAAAGTAGAGAAGTAATGGGCAACCTTATTGACGTTTTCAAAGAGTTCTTTGTAAGTCAATTTTTCTTGATTAAAGATGAGTGCTCTCTTATCAGCAGCGCTATGATGTGCGTTTTCTAAGAGATGGCGGATGCTATTGACTGACATGATCGTTTCCTTCTATGGCAAGTGTCCAGATTTTATAATCCTTATCGATGATAAGCGATGGTATCTGGTGAAAATGTAAAAGTTTTTTGTAAAAGAATTTAACAATCATCTCAACCTCTTCTTCCGTGAGTACCTTAGTGATACCACCAGTAAAGACAATAGAGTTTAGTTTTTCAAGTTGAAGATTGATATAAAGATTGTGATGCATTGATGTTTTATAGAGCACTAAAAAGATTGAGAGTTGCATTAAAATACGTGTAGCATTATCGCTGTGCTCTTCTAAAATATTTTCGGTAACATTGAGATACTCAAGCAGTTCATAAACAAACTCATTGTTTTTGGCACTAAAAACAAGAGAATCACGCGATTTAAAGACGCCAAGTTTTTTAAAGACGAGCCTATCATATTCACTTTCGCTGACAATATTATCGACTACAAGATCACGAGAGTAATGAATATCAGTCGTAGCTCCTCCTATATCAATTAATATAAAAGGATCGGCGACATCGCAAACGGTATGCATCATACCCATAGCACGATTGACGATATAAGGTGTAGAGAAGATCTGGTTAGCGGTGAACTCATAGAGGTGTTTGATATCTTCTTTACCCATAATATCTTGCTGATAGAGGTTTGTAAGGTAGGTTTTGAGTCCTTCGCCTTGGAGTTGAAGTTTCTCAGTAATGATATTATCCATTATTTGAATATTTTCAAGCTTCTCTTGCATAAAAATATGGCTCTCATTGCTACCCACATAGACGATATTGTGATAGTTAGTCTGTTTGAGATACTCAAGAAGTTTGGTATCAAAGACATTTTTAACGCCATCAATTCCACCTACAATAATGACAACATCAATCATCTCAAGTGGAGGCGTATACTCATCGATGTGAGAGTATAAAACCGTATCGATGATATTAATCCCCGCATTATAAGCGATATTGGTGGCATATTTAAGGCTAAATGAGTGCGTCAAACCGATGATTAAGGTGCTGAGTCCTCCATTGGCTGAACTACAGATGTGGACATCTTCTTTGTTGTATTGCGAAAGGATATCACCACATCGGTGTTGCAGGTCATCAAAGATATTGCGCTCAAAGTTTCTGAAGTATTGATTGATAGTATCATCTTCGCAGACTTTAAAGTAAGTACTTCCGATATCGATTAAGAGTTTACTCATAACATAACTCCGATATCGGTGATAATTTTTTCAACAACGGATTCGTTTTCAGAGAGCTTTATTTTGTCACGATCGAAGGCAAAGCTTTTTTCAGAAAGCGGAAGGTTTCCTTTATTATAAATACGGATATTTCCTTTGGCATCACGTACGGTAATGACCTCGTTACGGTTGATGATATGCGGTGAAAAAGGAATGTCGATATAGCCTTTTTTAATTGAATTAAAAACTTTACGCCAGAGGGTATCTGCTTTGTCATTGAACACAGCCTCTAAAATTTCATCGACTTGTAAGGTAAGGTTCTCTTCTTCCTCTTCATCATGAACTTTAGGAAGTCCTTTGAGCATGTTAAGTGTATATTTGACATTGGCAACAGCCTGAGCATTGGACTCCTTGGTCGGAATACCAAAGGCTTCTTCACGGGTTTTAGTGATGATCTTATCTGCACCTACCATGGCCGCAATGACCGTAGAGGTATTGATAAGTGAATCAGAATAGGTCTTGTTATAAGGAAACGCTCCCATCCATTGATGATAAACAAGGTTGATAGTCGCGTCAGTGTGTCCAAATCTATCGGCGTATTTACGAGCGAGTTTTTTAATGACGTTGGATGATACGATGTCTTGGTTCATAGAACCCGTTTGTGAAAAACTGACAGAAAAAGACTTCACACCCTCTTCAAGTGAAAGCAACATTTCAAGAAGCTGAATCACGATGACAATGGCCGGAGGCTGAAGCGTGGCACTCAGTGGTCCAAACGATTCACGATTAATGGGCTCATTAAGCTCTGAGTACTCTGCGCAGACACGTTCCACATATTTCCAGTATAAAAAGGCTTTATCAAGCGGAAAGTTTTTGGAATAGGGTAGCAGGTAGGTAATGGGACCGCCTTCGATTTCAAATATACCTGAGGCTAAAGCAGTTTCGATAAGAAGTCTGGCATCAGGTGTCCCGTGACGAAGACTGACGGGTGTATCATAGTGCACCATCATTTTTCGTGTTGTGCGGTAACCGTGATTGACAAGGGGGTAGCCATTAAGCATGTTGGTGTCATTCTCTTCAGAGAGTGCTAACATCTTTTTTGCCATAGCGTAGTCATTGAGACGGGTATTACTATCGATGGTTAGTGGAAGAACATCGACGTTAGAGTCTTTAAACTCTTTATACAGGGCAAAGACTTTATCATAGGTAGGAAATCCACCGCGAGGCTGAACCAGTATATTGTCACGGTTTTTAAATTTATGAGAGATAAAGAGATTTTTACTCGCATTGCTAATAAACTCTTTGACTTCATCAAAGTCAAAATTATCGATGTACTCATTGGCTACGATGATCTCACGTTCGCGTTGTAATAGACTCATGCACGCTCTTTTAAAAGGGCTTCGAGTTGATCGAGTCCTTCATTAAGATCGGTCTGATGCGATACCAGATCAAATCCATAGTTTTGATATTTTGGAATAATCTCTTCCGTACTGACTTCACCGACACTAAGATTGCCACCGATCATAAAGACGACACGGCTCAGATCAAACTTATTTTTTAAAATTCCCAAATCTCGACACCATCCCTCAGCTTCACCATTAAGTGAAGAGATAAGCAGAACATCCGCGTCCGTTTCGATGACCGCGTCGACAAACTCTTCGAGATAGGTATTGACCCCAAGATTAAAGACTTCAAAGCCAC
>JAYEGP010000113.1:0-3783 GCA_034659135.1 Campylobacterota bacterium | reverse complement strand
TTCTTCGCTAGGCTTTGTCGGTGTCTCACTAAGCGCTGAGGGATTTTCAAAAAGTACTGCCGCCGTAAAGAGATAGGTGTTTTCCCTTAGCTCAAAATCTATATTCTCTTTTTTCAGTTCAATCACACGAAAGTCAAAAAAACCTTCACTATCTTGAAAGACAAAGGAGAGGATACTTTCTGGCTGAGGTTCATATAAAGTATTGCCATCATAACTAAAGATAAATTGACGATCTTTATACTCAAGATGAAAGTTTCTAAACCTACTATTGAGTGGATGCTCTTTGTTGCTGCCAATATCTCGGTACGTAATTGTTGAAAGCATATTGCGAGGCTTAAGATAATCGATCTTAATCGACTCCATCTCTTTTAATTCATCGGGGTCTATTTTGCCATTGTTATTATCATCAAATTGAAAGCGCAATTCAGTGGAATAGACCTCAGAAAATTCCCATCGGTAATGAATATTGTGAATACTCTCTTTTTTACCTTGAAGTGTGATAGTCACTTCCGTCATGGGCGTCATCACCGCACAGGTTGCACAAGCAGAGAGATTGGCATGTAAAAGCCAGATGAATAGTAAAAGACGTATCATCGTTTTAAAACCTTATAAATAGCAAGAAATAGGATTAAATACCCGGCAGCAGAGATGATAATAGCCGGACCTGAGGAGAGATCATAATGATAGGCCAAGCTCAAACCACTCAGGGTAAACACCAAAGCAAACCCCACCGAGTACAGCATCATCTGTAGCAGTGTCGATGAGAGCTTTTCAGCCATATAGACAGGGATCGTCAACATCGCTATAATCATAATAAGTCCGACTATTTTCATTGCAATAACAATACTGAGCGCACATAAAATAAGAATCAGAGTATAGTAAAATCGAACATTGATGCCCAGTAAGGAAGCGTATTCACTGTCATAAGAGACCGCTAAAATTTCACGATATCGTAACAATATAACACCCACAGTGATCACTAAAAGTGTTCCCATAAAGTAGAGATCACTCCGCTCTACTGCTAAGATGGAGCCAAAAAGATAACTCATCAGATCACCACTGTAACCGGGAGTGAGATCCACTAAAATAATTCCCGAGGCCATCCCCACAGCCCAGATGACACCGATAAGCAGATCACTTTTGTCTCGGGTATAGAGCGTGTAGTGTGCCATAATAAGTGCCGCAGCAGCAGCGACAAGAGATGTGGAGAAGAACATCGGAAGTCCAAAATAGATCGAAATCCCGATACCCCCATAGGCGGCATGAGCGATACCTCCCGTTAAAAAAACCATGCGATTCACCACGACCAGCGAGCCAATCACCCCAGAGACCACACTCACAAGCACTGCAGCAATGAGGGCATGTTGCATAAATGCATAAGAGAGGGCATCAAGCATGATGATCTCCTTCATGTTGATGGTCAGGGTGGTTACAAACCTGCTGCATTCCTTTGAGAAGTTCTACTTCGCAGAAGTGATTGTCGGTACTTTCCCCAAAGGCCCTACGCATCGATGAGATATCATGAAATGTCAGGTTTTGATTGATATAAGCGACCTTTTTAGCGTACTGCACCACGATAGAAATATCATGACTGACTACAAGAATGGTCATTTTTTCATTTAACTCTCTAAGCAGTTCATAAATCTCATGCTGTCCTTGTGGATCGATATTGGAAGTGGGTTCATCTAGCATCAATATTTTTGGATCACTCTGAAGTGCTCTAGCAATCATAACACGCTGACGCTGACCACCAGAGAGATTACCGATACGTTGTGACGCATACTCTTTCAGACCTACCGCCTCAAGGACACTCAAAGCTTTTTGCTTTGCTGCTTCAGAGTAGCCAAAGAGACTGCGTTCATTCCCCATCAATATAACATCAATGGCTGTTATGGGAAAAGCGGTGTTAATATCCGTATTTTGAGGCACGTAGCCTATCGCCTTTTCCTTACATGTAATCTGACCGCTTGAAGGATTTAAAAGACCCAAAATAAGTCTCATTAGGGTACTTTTTCCCCCGCCATTAGGCCCAATAAAAGCTAAAAAATCGCCTGCATTCACTTCAAAGCTAATATCGTGCAGTATCGGCTCTCTGTCATAGCTAAAGGCGACGTTTTTAACGTCTATGGACTTATTTTCCAATGGTTTGTGCAAGCTTGATTAAATTTTTCGACCACTTAGGATTAAGTGGTGAGAATTTTTCAACCTTAATCCCCAATTCAGCAGCCAATACACGGGCACTTTTGTCTGAAAACTCCGGCTGAGTGATAATAGCCAGAGCGTTCTGCTTTTTGGCCTCTTTGATAAGGTGAATGAGTGTTTTAGGCTTTGGCGCTTTACCCTCAATCTCCATCGCAACTTGCTTGAGTCCATACTCCTTAGCAAAATAGCCCCATGAGGGATGAAAGACCATAAAGGCTGTGTCTTTAGGTGTCTTGGAGAGTGCCGACATGATGGCATTATCTGTATTTTCAATCTCTTTTAAAAAAACTGCGAGATTATGGCGGTAGCTATCCGCATTTTTAGGATCATGCTCTTCGAGTGCTTTGGCAATATGTTTGGCCATGATGGCAACATTCGAAGGGGAGAGCCAGATATGCGGATCACTGCCCTCTTCTTCTTCATGATGAGCATGATGATCATGGTGATGCTCGTCTTGCATACGCAATTTTTCAATATCGTGTGAGAGATCGATCAGACTCATATCGGGATTGGCCGCTCTGAAACGTCCCAGCCATACGCCTTCAAATTCAACACCAATAGTAAAGTAAAGTTCTGCCAGAGAGAGTGCTTTCATTTGTGATGCTTTGGGATCATAAGCGTGAGGTGACGATCCAGGGGGCACCATAGTACTAATGGAGACATGTTCGCCACCTATGGCCTTGACAAATGTCGCTTGTGGAACGATGGAAACAGCAACATTAAGCGCTGCAAAGAGGGGAAAAGCGGTGATAAGTGAGAGGACTGTTTTTTTCATCCTGCCATTATAGAAGAAACTGCATAATATGCGACTTAGTCGCAAAATTTAGCTTAAAAAACTTATCCATTGAGCTCAATAATATAACCCGTACCCGAAACATTTTTAATCATATCAGCGGGCAATTTTTTTCGTACCCCTTTCATCAGGGTTCTTAGGTTTTCAGAGGTCATCACATCTTCAAAGTCACACCAGACATGATTTTCGATCTCACTGTAGGTGACTAAGGTCTTAGGATGGTCGAGCAGCAGTTCAAAAAGACGCGACTCTTTTTTAGAAAAAGCACTTTTGCTGTTTTCACCACTTAAGGTTTTATTGAGATACGAATAACTCAACTCATCTGTGATTTTAACGCTCTTATCACTGGCCTCATAGATGTTTTCAATCGCTTGCATGAAATTATCACCTACAAAAGGTTTGAGAATATATTTCGTTACATGTAACTCTACCGCGTCTAAGAGATACTCCGTATCGGTATGGGCAGAAAGAATGACGGCAGGGGTATTGCTGTCATTTTCACGAACCTTTTTGATGAAGTCTATCCCACTCATCTTCGGCATATCGATGTCAGTTAAAATAATATCAGGACGTTTTTCATAGTAGATATCAAAGGCTTCTTCTCCATCTTCTGCCACTAAGATATCACTAAAAAGCAGTTCAAGATAGCCTAAAACATTTTTTCTAACACTCGCGTCATCTTCGGCGTATAAGAGTGTCAAGTTTTGAAGGTAATTTACGATGTTTGCATTCATGGGGATATTTTATATCAAAAAAGATTGTAACTGGGTAAAGGAGGCTACCCAGTT
>JAYEGP010000112.1:0-3785 GCA_034659135.1 Campylobacterota bacterium | reverse complement strand
CAGGATTAAAGCGCTTTTTCTGCCTCAATAAGTGCACTAACACCATCAAACATATCTTGAACACACTCAACTTCAGTCACACCTAAACGTCTGCGGTTAGAGATGTCATAAACACCGCCTTCACTTTCAGAGTGCTCCCCGTGTATCCCACGGATCTGTAAGTGAAATTTATCGGTAATGGCTTTAAAAGCTTCCATATCAGCCGCAAGTTTTGGTAACTTAATATGCACACTCGCACGCATCGCTGTACCCAAGTTTGTTGGACAACTTGTGATAAAACCCAGGTGTTTGTTAAAAGAGAAAGGCACCACTTTTTCTATATGAGAGATTGCCGTCACTAAACGGGTAAAGACCTCTTTGATATCGCCACCCTCTTGCATGGAGATGATACGAAGTTGGTCCTCTTCATTCACCCATACTAAAAATGTTTTTTCATCATTATGATAGATTCCACGTCCATCAGGCCAGTTACGATTGAGTCCTGTCGCCTCTAAAAAACGGTCTCCTGCTTTAAAGAGAAAATGATCAGCAATCAGACTCGCACGCACCTCTTCACTCATCCCTTTAATAGGATAGTATTTTCCTGCCAATGAACCTGTCAAACTGCCTAATGCTTTAGCAACATTGGCTTCTATCTCATCACGCTGATCTTTTGAAACAGCAGGTCCAAGAGGCATACCATCGACATTACGACCGACACGAATACGTGTTGATAAAATAAACGCACCGCTTGGATCAGGATTTGGAGCCTTTAGATCATCTGGATTGAGATTGCTTTTATGTGAATCTGTCGTAGAAAATCCATGATATTCTTGAATGATAGGATCAAACAGGGGTGCCATTAAGCTGTAGGACTCTTCATCACCTGCATACACACCAACGCCACTATCGGGATTGACAACACCTGAATTAATAGCATCTGAAACAGTAAAGCCGTTGGCACTTTTTTTACCTTTTAGTGATTCAAAAACCTCAGGTGTTAAATGTTTGCAAAGCAGTGAACTGCAGCCTTGTGGAAACTCTGGAAATGTCTGTTCTCTACTCATAAATACTCCTATAATTCATTTACAGACTCTTATCTCTAAAAGAGACTCTTAAACATCTCAACGGCTTCATCTACATTTTTATTGATATTTTCAGTATCGAGGCTTGTATCTTCTTCAGCCTTATCAGCTTTTTTCTCTTTTTTCGGTGCAGGAGCTTTTTCAAAAGCATCAAGATTGATAGCACGTTTCGTCCAGCTGATCAGATCAATCTCTCCACTCGCCGCAATACGTGTAATACTTAACACAGTTTTTGAATCAATAACAATATCGAGTGTTTGTTGCTTCATCGGCATCATCATTCCGTATTCATAACTTGCTGTACCGATGACACCTTGTTTATAGTTTTTGATCTCTTTGACAATTAAAGAGGCTCCTGCATCGAGCTGTTTCTGTGTTGTTGCTACCGAACCACCACTGGTATCATCGAGTGCCAATGTCACTTGAATAGGATCATCACCTTTTTTATAAAGAGCGCCTTCGACACTGGATATTCCCAACAGCGAAGAGATTCCCAAAGCGTCACAGACACCATCACCTACAAGCTCATAACCACCAGAACGCGGCTTTAACATGGGCGCTAAGACTTTAGAGTCTCCTGCTGTTTTTCCACAACACACTTCATTGTAACAAGGATCTAATATCCCCTTATTGGCTTTCCCATCTTTTCTGGGAGCCGAGCCACCAAAAAGTGCAGCAATATTGGGCATCTCTTGCATCTGAGCATCTTTAGGCAGTTGGTATTCACTTTTAGAGAGTTTTTTCTCTTTAAACGACTTTAAAACCAATCCATCGGCTTTAATCGTAACGTAGCCTTTTTCTATTTCAAAAATATTGCCCATTTCATCCGTTCTACCATCACTCATTTTGGAGATGATATTCATCAGGGTATGAACCGACTTCACAACACGCTTATCTTTTGTAACAACAATCTCCTCTTTAAACTGCTGACCCTCTTCACTGCCTTCAATAATCCAGACCTCGCCTTTGATACCACCGACAAGCTCTTTTTTACCCGTCTTTTTAATCTTATAATCTGGCATCGCATTTTTCTCATGCACTTCGGGTTGCGCACCGAATGAGCCCATCATCGCTTTCATTTGATCATAATCGATAACTCTCGTTTTGCCATCTTCTTGAGTCACCAAATAGACTTTACCTTTGATCTGATACATAGAGCTACGCTCTGCATCAGATGCGTTAATAACCTTAGAATGACTCGCATCATGATACATGAGCGTTTGCGTCTGATCATCCATCTGATAGGTAGTAATATAATCAGCATGAAGAAGCGATAAAATTGAGAATGAAGCCGTTAGTAGAATTTTTGAAAACATGATGTAACCTTGCTAGATTTTATATGAGTACAAAGCTATCACATTACATGTAAGAAAAAAATTAAATGTTGATAATTTTTATTATTTAGGAGCATTACGTTTCAAAAGAGCGTATCGAGGATCTGATTTTTAAAACGAATGCTTTCAACTTTGGCCTTAATAATACGATTCTCTTCTTTAAGTGCGTCATATTCACGCTTGAGTTTTGAGATTTCCCGGCTTTTATAATAAATCTGATTTTGCAGATAGATCTTTGGAAAAACAGCCGCAAGAAAGAGAGTCACTAAAATTAAAACACCCACGAAATAGGTGACGCCCATTTTCTGGGTTGGTGCGATAATCTCATCGACTTCTTCTAAAATATCTAGCGTATCACTCATACACGTCTCTTTTAAAAACACGCAACTTGGCACTGCGACTTCGAGCATTGGCTCTCAGTTCATCGGCTTGTGCCGTCAGAGGTTTTTTAGTGATGATCTTTCCACGGGCATTATTGTTACCACATTCACAGCGCATAAACTCTGGTGGGCAGATACACTTCTTACTCCAAGCAGTAAAACGCTGTTTGACAATACGATCTTCAAGAGAGTGAAAGGAGATGATTCCTACCTTACATGTAAGCTCTTTTTCCGCTTCAATCGCATCAAGAAGAGCTTGTAACTCTCCTAACTCATCATTAACTTCTATGCGTATGGCTTGCATCAGAAGTGTTGCGGGATGAATTTTCTTGCCTTTAGGCATAAACGGCTTGATACAATCAGCAAGCGCTTTAGCCGAAGAGAAAGGTCGATTTGCGAGAATAACAGAGGCTAACTTCCTGCTGTTATGAAGCTCACCATATTGATACAAAATATCTTCAAGCGATTTTTGATCATAGGTATTAATAACATCTGCCGCAGATAGAGAGGCTTCAGGATTCATACGCATATCTAAAACATCACTCTCAAATGAAAAACCCCGTTCACGCTGATCGAGTTGCAACGAAGAGACCCCAATATCGGCTAAGATTCCACAGATATCAGTCACATCATACTCCTGGAAAATCTCCTCAATCACGTCAGAAAAACGCCCTTTTTTGATCACCATACGATTGCCATACTTTTCAAGTCGCTCAGTTGAGAAGTCAATAGCCGTCTGGTCTTGGTCAATTCCAATGACAGTGATCTTAGGATAGGTATCAAGAAGCAGTGAGCTATGTCCCCCATAGCCCATAGTACAGTCAATAACAATCCCCTCACATCCCTCATAAGCACTAACAACTTCACGATAGAGTACAGGGATGTGTGGGGTATCAAGCAAGAAGTGGCCTTTTTTATCGACATTATAACATAGCGGTAACGGGTAAGTGTTTCTGGAGTCTTTTCTTACATGTAAGGTTTACCCTACTTTGTAATCAAAATAATAA
>JAYEGP010000111.1:0-3796 GCA_034659135.1 Campylobacterota bacterium | reverse complement strand
GGAATCACATTATGCACTTTTACATTGGCAACCTCGCCGGCACTGTAAAACTGTATCGCAGTATGTTCATTATCTCTATGGTCTTTGAAAGTCGTTTTGACAACATTCACACCAAAAAACTCAATTTCCTCTTCCGAACTCTTTTCTACAAGCATCTCATTGGCTAAACGGTACTCAACGATATCGGAGATAAAAACCGTTTTAAGGTCATGCTCTTTTGCGAAGATATCCAGATCATCACGACGTGCCATAGAACCATCTTCTTTCATGATCTCACAGATAACCGCAGACTCACTAATACCTGAGAGACGACACAGATCAACTGAACCTTCCGTATGTCCAGTTCTCACTAGCGTTCCACCATCTTTAGCGATTAAGGGGAAGATATGTCCCGGACGTACCAGTTCATCTGCTTTTGCTAAAGGATTGGCAAGGATTTTAATGGTCATATCACGCTCTGCCGTTGAGATTCCTGTCTCAGCATTCACCGCGTCAACAGAGACGGTAAAAGCTGTCTCATAAGAAGAGGTATTAGAGTTCACCATAGGATTAAGTTCTAAACGCTCTGCGATATCTTTGTTGACCGCCACACAGACTAAACCTTTGGCATGTGTTGCCATAAAATTAACATGATCGGGTGTTGAAAACATCGATGCATAAACAAGGTCACCCTCATTTTCTCGATCTTCATCATCAATCATAATGACCATTTCACCTTTTTGAAATGCTTCTATTGCCTCTTTTACTCTCGAATGTGGCGTCATAATTCTCTCTTTATATATTTAAAATAATTATAGGATTATAGCCTATTTAAAAAAAAGTTCAATTATTTCAAAAAACCACTTGACAAATGAGTTCTTATGCACTATAATTTCGGCCTCATTACAAAAAAGTAGTGACGGATTGGGGTATCGCCAAGCGGTAAGGCACTAGTTTTTGGTACTGGCATTCGGGGGTTCGAATCCCTCTACCCCATCCACTTTCAATGTCGCGGAATAGAGCAGTTCGGTAGCTCGTCGGGCTCATAACCCGAAGGTCGCAAGTTCAAATCTTGCTTCCGCAACCAAATATAAATATCTTATTAATTCACTTTTCTTAAGCAATTAACTAATAATTATGACAATCTGCAATAAAATCAGTTTCTTTTACGATCTTCAAAGTATAATTACAGCAATTTAAAAGGTAAATAATGTCGAACATACTTAAAGCATTTACAAATATAGTCAATAATTACAAAGTTGACATTGCAGAAGTAACACAAGGAAATAACAGAGCAAATAATATGGGTGAAGGATTAGAAACTTATATTAAAAATATTTTTGCAAGTACTACGAATGAAACAAATGAACAAAGAAAATTAGAAGAATTAGAAAAAATATATTCTTACCAAGGTAATAAAAATAATCCACCTGATTTAATGCTAAGAAATAGTGATGCCATTGAGATTAAAAAATTAGAATCAAGAGGTAGTACAATAGCATTAAATAGTTCTTATCCAAAAACAAATCTTTACTCTAATAGTCCAATGATAACTAAAGCTTGCAAAGAGTGTGAAGAGTGGAGTACAAAGGAAATGCTTTATGCTGTTGGCTATATAAATCAATCAGTTTTAAAAACTTTATGGTTAGTTTATGGAGATTGTTTTTGTGCTGACAAAGAAACTTATGAAAGAATTAAAAATACTATTTCAAGTGGAATTACAAGAATACCTAATGTAGAGTTTACTGAAACAAAAGAATTAGGAAAAGTTAAAAAAGTTGATCCACTAGGCATTACTGATTTAAGAATCAGAGGTATGTGGCATATTGATAATCCAAATAAAACTTTTAGCTATATTTATACATATGATGATACAAAAGATTTTCAATTAATTTGTTTAATGAAAAAAGAAAAATATAATTCTTTACCGAGAGAAGATAAAAAAACTATTGAAAATATAGAAAATGAGAATGTAGAAGTTCAAGATATAAAAATTAAAAACCCAAATAATCCAGTTCAGCTAATAGATGCAAAACTATTAATTTATAAGGTTTAGGCTTATGAATATAATATCATTATTTTCAGGAGCTGGTGGCTTAGATTTAGGATTTGAAAAAGCAGGTTTCAAAACTATTTGGGCGAATGAATACGACAAAGAAATATGGGAAACATATGAAAAAAATTTCCCTCGAACCAAATTAGATAGAAGAAGTGTCTCAAAAATTTCTTCATATGAAATTCCTGATACTTTAGGATTAATTGGTGGTCCTCCCTGTCAAAGTTGGAGTGAAGCAGGAAAATTAAGAGGTATCGAAGATCACAGAGGACAACTTTTTTTTGAATTTATAAGAGTTTTGCGAGACAAAAAACCTTTATTTTTTTTAGCTGAAAATGTTTCAGGAATGTTAGCAAATAGACATCAAGAAGCATTAGAAAATATAAAAAATCATTTTATTGATAGTGGCTATAATTTATCATTTAAACTATTAAATGCTCATGATTACAAAGTGCCGCAAGATAGAAAAAGAATCTTTTTTGTTGGCTTTAGAAAAGATTTAAATATTACTTTTGAATTTCCAAAAGAATTTTTAAAAAAAAGATTTTTAAAAGATGTTATTTGGGATTTAAAAGATACTGCTTTATCTGCAAAAGATAAAAATCACACAAACAATAATGATTGTGTAATTAATAACCATGAATATATGACAGGTGGTTTTTCTTCAATGTATATGTCAAGAAATCGCGTTAGAAATTGGGATGAACCATCATTTACAATACAAGCAGGTGGACGACATGCACCACTTCATCCACAAGCCCCTAAGATGCAATTTGTAGAACAAAATAAAAGGATATTTGTACCAACAAAAGAAAATTTGTATCGAAGATTAAGTGTAAGGGAATGTGCTAGAATACAAACATTTCCTGATAGCCATAAGTTTTACTATAAAAACTTAACTGCTGGTTACAAAATGGTTGGAAATGCTGTGCCTCCAAATCTATCTTATTTCTTAGCTAAAAGTATTTATAAGCAACTTGCTAATGCTTACCCTAAAAAAATATCTATATTAAAAGATACATCTATTTTTAATGCTAATATTGAGTTTGAAAGCTATAGTAATTCTATTTTACCTTGACATATCAAAACTTATACACTATACTTCCCCTCTTATAAAAAATAGGTGTAAAATTATGAAGTTTTGGGGTATCGCCAAGCGGTAAGGCACTAGTTTTTGGTACTGGCATTCGGGGGTTCGAATCCCTCTACCCCATCCACTTTCAATGTCGCGGAATAGAGCAGTTCGGTAGCTCGTCGGGCTCATAACCCGAAGGTCGCAAGTTCAAATCTTGCTTCCGCAACCAATAAAATGATTGGAAAACTATGCTAAATCAGACATTTGAATCCAGTATGTTCGGTTCTCTTATAATGTTAGGAATCATAGCTGTTTTCATATTTGTATTAACCCGTCCAAAAGACAAAAAGTAACACTTCACATACCGCGGAATAGAGCAGTTCGGTAGCTCGTCGGGCTCATAACCCGAAGGTCGCAAGTTCAAATCTTGCTTCCGCAACCAATCTTACATGTAACACTTCAGAGACATAAACATATTATAATTTTAATAGATTTTTTTAAATAGGAACCTCAATGCAAAAACTTACTCCAGAAGGCCAAAATCTAGTCAATGACCTCTCATTTCGATACAACTTAAGCCCTGATGCCATCATTCACATGATAGCTGCTGTCAACAATGGTGGTGGAACAATGGCACAGTTTAATTCACCAGAGCTTGGTGGTTCAGGCCAGTGGATGCAAGGTGG
>JAYEGP010000110.1:0-3809 GCA_034659135.1 Campylobacterota bacterium | reverse complement strand
GTGACTATTGTGATAAGGGTTGAATAGAGCGAATAAGTGCTGAAAATGGAGGTTTACGCAGAATATGTTAAGCAGCAACTTCAGATAAAGAATATACTTTAGCATGTTTCTTTGCAGTAGCGATATCACCATTTCTTAAGGCAACTCGAATCTCATCTAGTTTTAGGGCATCATCTACTGAGAGACAAGGCGACCAGTCGTTATCTTCTGGGTTGATAAGCTCTACTTCCACCTCTGCAACATATTTACCTTCATGAATCATTTTTTTATGTAATCTACTATGCATTTTCTCTCCTTTTTTTAAATGTTTTATCCCATTTTTCATGACTTGGGATATAGGCAGTAATTAATACTGCAGGTTCATCTTTACCTTTGGGTATTCCCCAAACGGTATGAATAGGATTTTTATCTTTATCTTTTTGTAAAAGTAAAACAGATCGGCCTTTAAAAGCTTCGGGATAATCTTCTATCACAATAGCATCTTGGATGGAGTTTAAAATATCACCTATAAATATACCATCTTCAGCTAATTCATCGTAGCCATGACTAGAAATTAGTACAACTCGCTTTTGCACTAACTCTTTAATTAAATGAAATGTTTCACTTTTTATCATGGATAGATAATCCCTTAACAACTTCTATACTGGTATTGTAGCATAATGGTAATTTCTATGGATATTACTTGAATTGGCGTTTATTTTAAAATCTTATTACATGTAAAGCTAAATAACATGATATTTGTTACCTCGTTGATCCCCGTCATTGCGAGCGAAGCGCGGCAATCCACAGCCCATCTCTTTACATGTAACCCAATGGACAACCACCAATGAATAAAAGTAAAATAATTGTTCAAAATACTGATGTTAAAAAAATCAAGCAGGAGTTGTAAGCCTCCCCCGTCATCACGAGCAAACCCACCCCCGTCATCACGAGCAAACCCACCCCCGTCATCACAAGCGAAGCCACCCCGTCATCACAAGCCAATCTTCCCCCGTCATTGCGAGCAAAGCGCGGCAATCCACAACCCCCACCTCCCTACCTGTAATAAACAAGTAATCATACTCATGAATTAAAGTTTTTTCATAGTTTACAAAGGATATAATCGCGTTATTCTAAAGTTTATATCTGAGGTTTTTTATTGAAATATATGTTTAATTATATTACTGTCATTTTATGTGATGTAACAAGCGAGAAACAGTGAATATTACCAACCTCGCTGCATATACCAACACTAACTACAATCCCGGTTCAACATTAAAACGTACGCTTTGGTATTTTACTAACATGCTTTGTTTTAAAACAATGCTGCCGTTTCCTTCTACATGTAAAGCAATGCTGCTTTGTGCCTTTGGCGCAACAGTTGGTAAAGGTGTTGTCATAAAACCCAACGTCAACATTAAGTATCCGTGGTTCTTACATGTAACCCCACTCAAGGCAACAGCCCATGCCTAACGTCACCAACCTCACCATCGAAACCAAAATCTTCACTCTTCGCGGTGTGCAGGTGATGATTGATCGTGATCTTGCGGTGTTGTATGGAGTGGAAACAAGAGTCTTGAAACAAGCCGTAAAAAGGAACATCAAGCGTTTTCCTCATGATTTTATGTTTGAAGCAGATGCATCAGACATTGAAGCCATGGTGTCACAATCTGTGATACCTTCAAAGCAGCATCTTGGCGGTGCGAAACCTTTCATATTTAGCGAGCAGGGCGTCTCGACACTTTCAAGCATTTTGACGAGCGACAAGGCTATTGAAATTCATATTGAGATCATGCGCGCCTTCGTCCAGATGCGCCGCTACATTTCCCAAAATGCCTTGCTCTTTGAGCGCGTGGATCTGCTCGAACGCAAGCAGCAGACCACGGAGCAAAAAATCGACACCATCCTAAACGCCATCGAAGACAAAAGCATCCAGCCCAAACAAGGCATCTTCTTTGACGGGCAAATCTTTGATGCATATATTTTTATTTCAGATCTCATTAAAAAAGCAAAAAAGTCAATTACGCTCATCGATAACTACATAGACGAGTCTACACTCCTTCATCTCAGTTCAAAAGTAAACAAAAATATCAAAATAACCATTTTGACAAAGACAGTTACCAAAGCGATAAAACTAGATATTGAAAAAAATAATGCCCAATATCAAAATATAGAGCTAAAAGAGTTCAAAGACTCTCATGATAGATTTCTTATCATAGACGAGACGGTCTACCACATTGGCGCATCGCTAAAAGATCTCGGCAAAAAGTGGTTTGCATTTTCTCGCATTGAAGGCGACGCACTGCATCTACTTGAGAAAGTACAAAACGCACTTGTGCATCAGGGGAGTGAAAAATGACCCAAACCAACCTCGCTGCATATACCAACACTAACTACAATCCCGGTTCAACATTAAAACGTACGTTTTGGTATTTTACTAATATGCTTTGTTTTAAAACCATGCTCCCCTTTCCATCTAGTATGAAAGTAACGTTTTTGAAGCTCTTTGTTTCAAGCATGGGCAAAGGTATCGTCATCAAGCCAAACGTCAATATCAAGTATCCTTGGGCTTTACATGTAAACAAGGAGTGTAAATAAATTGAAAATCTTAGTAACAGGAACAGCAGGCTTTATTGGTCATGCATTAGCAAAAAAACTCTTAGAACGTGGCGATGAAGTGATAGGTATTGATAATATCAACGATTACTATGATGTAAACCTAAAATATGCTCGTTTAGAAGATGCTGGCATAAAGCGTGAGTTAGTAGATGGTGGCTTACATGTAAAGTCATCAATACATTCAAAATACACATTCATTAAGATGGCACTGCAAGATAAAGAAAGCATTGATACACTTTTTAAAGAAGAAAAATTTGACGCAGTCTGCCATCTAGCAGCACAAGCAGGAGTTCGTTACTCTTTAGAAAACCCTCATGCCTATAATAGATAGCAATGTAGTTGGGTTTATGAATATCTTAGAAGGATGCCGTCATAGTAATGTAAAAAACCTATCTTACGCATCTAGCTCATCAGTATATGGACTCAACAAGTCACAACCCTTTAAAACTTCAGATACAACAGAACACCCAGTAAGTCTCTATGCTGCAACCAAAAAATCAAATGAGATGATGGCACATACTTACAGTCATCTTTATGGTATTCAAACAACAGGGCTTCGATTTTTTACAGTCTATGGTCCATGGGGACGTCCTGACATGGCACCCATGCTTTTTACAGATGCCATACTTAATGGCAGAGCTATTAAAGTTTTTAATCATGGAAATATGAGCAGAGACTTCACTTACATTGATGATATCGTAGGTGGACTCATAAACGTCATAGACAATCCAGCAACTCCAAACAAAGAGTGGGATGCAAAAAATCCAGATATTCAAAGTTCATCAGCACCTTATAGAATTTATAACATTGGAAATAATGAACCAGTCTCTCTTATGGAGTTTATAGAGACCATAGAAAAAGCACTAGGTAAAACAGCTGAGAAAAACATGTTACCAATGCAAGATGGAGATGTTCAAAGTACTTAGGAATCAGAATTGAATAAAATGTAAATCTTAGGGATTGCTATTTTAGTTCTAGTCACACTATTTTATGAGGAGCATAGCCTTAGCTACGCGACGATTAAAATCGTTTGACTAGGGCTAAAAGAGTACGCTAAGATTTATGTTTTATTTAATTTTGATTCCTTACGCAGATGTAAGTGGATTGATTGACAACTTTAGCTATAAACCAGATACAAAGCTTGAAGATGGAATTGGTGAGTTTGTTAAGTGGTATAGAGAGTTTTATAGACAATGAATGAAATAATCAAT
>JAYEGP010000109.1:0-3834 GCA_034659135.1 Campylobacterota bacterium | reverse complement strand
CGTTAGACATACAATTTTAAAACTAAGATGTAAAATGGAAAACGAATTTACTCAATATGTAAATGATGCAAGATTGTCATTCTCCCTCTTTAAAGAATCTATCGGGATGTTTAAAGCGGCGAAAGACATGCTTCCAGATTCCCCAGAGAAAAAAGCAGCCGCAACGGTCATGGAAGAAGCTACTAAGAAAGCTCAAATAGCCGAAGCTGGCTTAGCACGGACGCTTGGGTTCCCTCTCTGCCCGCGCTGTTGGCCTCCCGTTGTCCTGGTGGCAACGGCTGTCCATAAGAACATAGATTACTATAAATGCCCATCTTGCGAAGCAGAATACGCCAACCAAGCAAAAAGATACGGCAAGGTGAAACTTGACGATTATATTCCGCCTGGAAAAAACCAGTAAGTTTTTCATGGGAAATTGCTGTTCCATTGCGTATAGTATATGGCCCTGCTTGCAAAATTACTTTTTCCGGGTTATCTTTGTCAGTGATAAATATACTCACAGTTTCGCCAAAATCACTTTGCAGGCTGTCTATTCGCTCTGCCTGTATCCAAATTTGTCCCTCAAACATAAAACCTCCAACCGTAAAAAATGTCTAACAAAAATATGCACTTGACAGTGAATAGCTACCCGTTGTTTCTTTGCAGTTGTCGGCACTGCAAGTGATGTTAGTCGTTCGGCGGTAAAGCTTATGGCAGGTAAATACATTGAGCTTTAATTTTTTATTTAATTCATTCATATTCTGCTCGCTAATTGCCACTTTCACTCTAAATTAACCCGATTATATTATTGACAACGAAAATTAATCGTGATAGATTAATTTTATTAAGGATGTTTATCTGCTGTAAATCTAGCAGGTTAGATGCATCTGTGTGAGATATTAATTTTTAATTGTCAAAAATGGATGGAGGATGGTCATGGAAAAACATAAAAAATCTCAAAAAGCCACCACAACTTCGCAGAAACCCCAATTAAAGTATCAAAAACCAACTTTTAAAGTGGTGAGTGGGGATGCCTACAGAATGGGTACCTGTTGTTTTTGCAATACATATAAGACCCAGTAACGCCTTAACGTAGCAAGTTCAACGGAATTAGGATTTTTTTGTCCTTATAATAACGACAAACTAACATAAGGTCATCTGTTCCCAATAAAAAACCGACTATCTTCAGTCGGTTTTTTATTGGGAACAGATGACCCGTGAATATAAAATGACATCTCTCCAAACCATATGTAAAGCATGTCGCCAATGTTGCATCTGGGGCAATGCTGTTGTCAGCCAAAAAGATATAGCGAAAATATCCCAACATTTAAATATCACAAAGAAATATTTCATTTTGACCTACTGTCTGTGGATAGAGTCTGTAAACAGTTATGTGCTTCATTCGGATATCAATAATAAAGGGTGTATTTTTTTAACTTCTGAAGGATGTAGCATTTACACAGTAAGGCCAATCAAATGTCAACTTTTCCCACGCGCAGAACACATAGATAAAGAGTTATTGGAAATTTGTAATCTTGCGAGATTTTTATATGATGATTAGCCACCTGACAAAAAAGTGTCAAGAACTCCAACTATTATTAAAAAGTTGTGTATGTAGAAACTTCAATGACTTTTTTATTGTTTTAGACTGGCGTCGTGATAGGTATTTGTTTTTTGAAGACCTAGCATTGCGAATAATAAGTGACATTGCTGAGATAGGTTGTGTGGATATTGGTTTTTTACTAGAAAAGTACGATGTTACCAAAGAAAACCTTTGCAAAGATATCGAATGTTTTTTATTTAATACAATTGATTTTTTCAAGCCCAGCAATATCCCAGAGGGAACAGATAAAGGGCTGGTTTCAGAAGAGTACATATTTTCTTTAGCAGCCAAAAAATTAATCCCATTAACAGCAACAATAGAAATAACTGAGAAATGCAATGAAAGCTGTATTCATTGTTATAGACCTGACTTAGATGGTATTGAAGTTTGGGATGAGTCAACGTTTAAACTAACATGTGAACAATTGAAAGACCTTGGCACTGTCCAAATTGATTTTACTGGCGGCGAGCCTTTTGCAAAAGAAAATTTTATTAACTATGTAAAAATTTGCAGTAAAATGAATTTTGCAATAGGTTTACTTACCAACGGAACACTTTTAAGCGAAACTATAATTGAAGAGTTATCACTGCTCAACATTAGAATGATATATATCTCTCTGTATGGCTCAACTTCTAAGTCCCATGACGTAATAACAAATAGACGGGGTAGCTTCAAGAAAACTATCGAAAGCATACTTGCAATAAAACAGAAAGGTTTGCCATTAACAATTAATTCACCCATAATGAGACAAAATCAAAACGAAGTAGAAAATATAAAAAAATTTTGTGTTTTAAACGATATTGAAGTTAAATTTACATTTAAAATTACAAATTCATACAAAACCAAAAAAAATACAAAGGCATTAAATATATTTTCTGAAAAACTAATTAGTAGGTACATTAACAACCCCAATGTTTTATTATATAAAGAGTTGATCAAATCAAAAAAAAGAAACGGCTTCGTCATACCTGAGCATGTATGCGATACTGGGTTTAGAAGCTTAACAATATCCCCTCATGGAGATATAATCCCTTGCACTGCGTTAAGATTTACATGTGGAAACATAAAGAATGAAAGCCTCTCTGATATTTGGTATAACTCAAAGCAACTGAAATACTGGCGAAAAACAGGATCACTTGTGAGTGACACTTGCAAAAAATGTCCCGCCTATTTTTTTTGCGAACCATGTCCTGCCGATTATTTTAGTGAAAACTCTTCTTTTGAAGGTGTAGACGAAACGACCTGTAAGTTTGGTAAAGCATTGGCAAACTGTGTATACAAATTATAAACATTTCCGCAATGCTGAGTCGGTTCTTGATCCAAAGGGCCTTGTGGTCAAATTATAAAGCAACAAAAATGGTGTCAAATATTTGCGTGTAGTTTTCCAAACTGCCGAGCTTCAGTTTTTCGATCGCCCCTGTGCGGCGATTGCCCCTAATCATTCGACGTACACAACATGAAAGGAATACAACATGCAATTGTATAAGTTTAGACCATTAGGAAACGAGGATCATTTGAAAAGAATTAAGGACATTATTGAAAAAGGATTTTATTGTTGTGATTTCTTAAGCTTCAATGATGTGAACGAAGGTGTTTTTTCCGTTAATTCTGAGAATATTGATATAAGTGTAGAAGAAAAAAAGAAATATAAGATTTGCTCCTTGTCCGGCAAAAATGCACTAATAAGCCTATTAATGTGGGGGCATTACGCTAACGCTGGGATGGGAGTTGTTATTGAAGTTGATGTGCAAGATTTCTCTAAAATAAAGCAAGTTCGATACAGCAATTCAACAGATGAGCTGAATTCAATTGAGGAGATTCTAACTCGCAAGTCAAAAGAATGGGAATATGAAAATGAATTCAGATACCTGTCAAACGATAACATTTCTTGCAGCGTTAAACTGGGTACAATTACAATGATTTACTTTGGAACCCCATACAAACAACTTCTCAATTACTGTGACATAAAAGAAAAGCATGAAGGACTAAAAAGGTATCTTGAATTGAAAGAAAAATTAGAGAATTTTTGCTATGAAAATAATGATGTACCCTGTAAAGATTTTAAATTTAATTAACAGTAAATTGGAGACAGACCAGGTTTTTTTAAGAACTTGATCGGCAAGGAATCGCCGAACAAATCAATAAACTGGACACTTTTCAGCCCGCAAATCATTGCCTTTAACTTCATTATCGGTTTGTATAAATCTGCCTCTTTGTCAGGGTGCCAGTTATCTCAGTCGTTGGATAGCCTC
>JAYEGP010000108.1:0-3853 GCA_034659135.1 Campylobacterota bacterium | reverse complement strand
AGGATGTTTTACATCTAAAGAAAATCTCAAAGAGAAGATATTAGCTTTTATAGATTATTTTAATGAAACGATGGCAAAGCCCTTTAAATGGACTTATAGAGGAAAACCTTTGAGTGAGTAGTTTTTTGAGTTAGTTTGTGGGAGCGGTACTAGGTACTAATGTACACGATTGAATTTAACAAACAATCAAAAAAAGACTTTAAAAATATCAACAAATCAGACATACAGTTTTTGTATGATTCTTTAAGCCTCTTCGCTTCAAGTTTCTCTCATGACTATGAAGCCTCCCTTATGCAATCAGGAAAAATAAAAAAGCTCCAAGGTCAAAAAGAGATACTCTACAGACTTAAGCTAAGAAGTTATAGGATTATTTATAAAAAAGAAGATATAAAGCTTGTCATATATGTTGTACATGTAACGACTCGTGAAGGTACTTATAAGTAGTGTATTATAGTGAATTGTTGTCTTGATTTTTCAGGCCAATATATACGTCACAATTTTCTATAGATATAATCCCATTTAAAAACTTGTGATATACTTCTTTTGTCGGATTACATTTTAGTACTGTTCCCTTAATCAAGGAATGTGTAGGTGCTGTTAGGCTAGGGCTTTAGGGTCTTAGCCTTTTTTTTTGCCAATTTTTTGGCGGTTGTGAGTGGGTGGGAACGTTGACATAAAGGCGCTACTATGATAATCTGTGCAGTAGTAATATTTCTCATATTGATGTTTTGGTTTCCAAATATATGAAAAACTTGGAATGATTCTTGCGTTCTTACATAACTTTTAGCTTCATTTGCCTACAATAATATAATTTTACATGTAGGAATTTTTTTGAGAATCGATAAATTTTTAAATGCAGTGAATATGACAAAACGTCGTTCTATTGCACAAGATATGCTGAAAAACGGTGTCGTGAAGATCAATGATGTTGTGGTGAAACCTAGCAAAAATGTTGCTATTGGCGATAGCATTACCTTAGTCTTTCTTGATGGTGAAAAATCGTATAAAGTCTTACAAATCCCTACTGCTAAATCTACTCCAAAGTCTCAGCAAGCTGAGTATATAGAGGAACTTTCATGAATTATTCTGAAGCTAAAAATGCCTTTGAGAGTCTGTTCAAGCACGAGATGAGTGATGCGCAAATGCGTGATTTTTTAATCTCCATGCGTCTTGATGAAACAACATCTGTTGAGGCTATTGCAGCGGCAGCTAGTGTGATGCGTTCACACGCTATAGCCTTACATGTAAGTGAAGCGCTCAAGTCAAAACTTATTGATGTTGTAGGAACAGGTGGAGATAAAAGCGGTAGCTTTAACATCTCTTCAACGACCTCTATCCTTTTAGCTGCTTGCGGTTCGTATGTCGCAAAACATGGTAATCGTTCGATCACTTCAAAATCAGGCAGTGCCGATGTTTTAGAGACCTTAGGGATTAGGCTTGATCTCTCCCTGGACGCTACTTCAACACTGCTACAAGAGACGGGTTTTGCTTTTATGTTTGCACAAAACCATCATCCTGCCATGAAGTTTATTATGCCGATTCGTAAGAGCATTGATGAGAAGACTGTTTTTAATCTTCTGGGCCCCTTAACTAATCCTGCAGGTGTTGAGAAGTTCTTGCTTGGTGTTTTTGATAAGGCTTTTGTTCCTAAAGTTGCTGAAGCTTTAAAGCTCAATAATGCTTCATCAGCTATCGTGGTCAGTTCACGTGATGGTATGGATGAGATTAGTATTAGTGACATCACTTACGCGGCCTCACTTAGAGAGGGTCACATTAGCAACTACGAAATTGATCCAGAGGCTTATGGGATCACCAAAGCACCTTTTGCTGCGATCTTAGGTGGAGATGCTTCTAAAAATGCAGGGATATTAAGCCGTGTTCTTGAAGATAAAGCAGAGGATGCTCAAAGAGATGTTGTTCTCATTAATGCCGCGCACGCTTTAGTCGTTGATGGTATGGCGCGTGATGTGCAAGAAGGTTTAGAGATAGCTAGGGATGCTATAGCGAGTGGTAAGGCCAAATCTAAACTACAGCAGATTATTGAGGTCTCTTCAAAACTGTGATGCGATTACATGAAAACGAGCTTATTGAAGTGTGCGAGGTCATCAAATCACGTCTGCCCCAAGGCGGTGTCGTGATATTGCAAGGTGACTTGGCTAGTGGAAAAACGACACTAGTGAAGCGCTTTGCTAAAAGTTTTGGAGTGAGCGAAGCGGTAACATCACCGACCTTTTCACTGCAACAGTGTTATGGTGATAGGCTTTTTCATTATGATATCTACAATCATGGATTGGATCATTTTATCTCTTTGGGAATGTTAGAAGAGCTAGAGCGTGTTGGGTATCATCTCATAGAGTGGGGTGATGCAACTTTGATGGATATTTTAAAGAGTGCCGCAATACCTGTTATTAGAGTTCAAATAGAGAAGTGTGAACGAGATAAACGCTGTTATGAGGTGAGTCATGTATAAGCTTGTCGTTAAAAATCTAGTAAAAACCATAAAAGATTTCAGAATTGTGCGTGGGATATCCATGGAGCTTGAGAGTGGTGAGGTTGTGGGTCTTTTAGGTCCCAATGGAGCCGGGAAGACGACCACATTTTATATGATCTGCGGACTTGTCGAAGCGACATCGGGTGAGGTCTTTTTTAATGGTGAAAATATCTCTCATATGCCATTGCATCAACGGGCTCAAAAAGGCATCGGTTATCTTCCTCAAGAGGCGTCTATCTTTAAAGATCTCACTGTTGAAGAGAACTTGATGGTGGCGGCACAAGTAGGCTATAGTGATGAAAAAGAGCGCGAAGATCGTATTGAAGAGCTACTTGAGATGTTTAATATTGAGCCGATTCGAAATCGCAAAGGAATCAGTTTAAGCGGGGGAGAGCGTCGTCGCGCAGAGATAGCCCGTGCACTTATTAACGCTCCAAAGTTTTTACTGCTTGATGAGCCTTTTGCCGGGGTTGACCCTTTAGCCGTTTTAGATATTCAAAATGTTATTAAGCAACTTGTTGATTATGGTATCGGTGTTTTGATAACCGATCATAACGTGCGTGAGACACTTGCGGTGTGTGATCGTGCCTATGTTATTAAGTCAGGGGGTCTTCTCGCTTCAGGAACCAGTGATGAAATTGGTGAGAATGCCGATGTTCGGACGCATTATCTTGGCGAGTCATTTAAACTTTAGTACCTCACCACCCATAAATTGAGGTACTCTGTGATTTAAAAAATGCTCAGTTGTTGCATTTAAAAGCCGTAGGAGCACTTATTGTGCTTCAAGGATTTTAGATGTGACAAATGAGTATTTTTTAAACCACCCGAAGGGAAAGCGTATAAAGCATAGATTGACTGCGTTAGATCTTCTTGAAGCACAATAAGTGCTCCTACGAAAATCTGCCTTGCACTCTATGCTTTATACGCTTTCAGAGAACCTCAATTTATGGGTGGTGAGGTACTAGTCATGTTACGAGTCAAGCATCAGGTAGAGAATAAGACCAAACTCTCCAATACCTTACGTAATTGGCTCCCAATTTTACACTCAAGTCTCAGCGATCTTGGTGAAGCGATGGCTCCTTTTATAGAGTCGAATCCTCTTGTTGAAGTTCAAAGCGGTTTTGAAGAGAGTTTTGAAAAACGCATTCCTAAAAAAATATTTAGCGATAATGTCAGTAACTCACGAACAGAACAGATTGAAGCACTTACCATTCAATCGCGCTCACTCTTTGACATCTTAGATGAGCAGATGGGAAAGCCACTTTTTCCAACACCGCTATCGCAGTTAATAGCCCAGTTTATCATTGAAAACCTTGATGAGGGTGGCTATTATGAAGGCGATACTGAGAAGTTCTGTCGTGC
>JAYEGP010000107.1:0-3870 GCA_034659135.1 Campylobacterota bacterium | reverse complement strand
ATAAGAGGATTACGACTTGACGTTCCTTTGCTCTCAACATCCGGAATTCCCGTCATCATCGTAAACACGGAACGCGCCGTTCCTGTTGAAGGAGTAAAGAAATTAGGAAAGAGATATCCCTCTTTCGCCATTTTATTACTAAAAGGTGTCGGATCAAGCGGATTGCCTGACATCGATGTTTTGTAACTGGCATACGACTCTACCAAGATCAGTACCACATTGGGCTTTGTTGCTAAAGGCGTATGTTTCACATCTCTTTGATAACTCAAAGTCTCTGAATTTGGCGCATCGACTTGTAAAAAATCACTCATCACGGAGTAATACTTTTTAGTCTCATCCAGATCAAAATTAATACGTCCATTTTTCCAGGTATCGAAAAGATAGTGAACCGGGTTATAAGCTAACTGAGCGGCAAAAGGATGTTTAGAAAAGGCAGCGTCAGACCAACGCAGCGGGTATTGTGAGATTTTACTATAGGCTCCTATCACGACCACTAAGAAACTCGCAAATGAGATAGCAATAAGTTTTGTCTTACTTAAAGGTTTTGTCTTAATCTCTCCATAATATTCAAAATGTCGCTCTAAGAGAAACCAAAAGAGACGTATGGAAGCAGCGTAAGCTAGCAATATCCAGACAATCGGATAACTCTCCCAAACCATCTGTGCAGAGATAGCGGCATCTTCTAAAAAGCGCATCGCTGAAAAATCAAGACGTAGAGAGAGATAAGAGTAATGACCAAAGTCCGAAGCATACACAAGCGCTATAAAGCTAAACCCAAGCGTGATAATAGAGGTCCATAGATATCGAAACAGTTTTGAACGCAGTGGTGATATCCAAGGAATCCAACCTACAAAAAACAGCGGCAATAAGAGTGCTATCGCAACACGCAGGTCAAATCGAAATCCCAACCATAAGGCAGTAAAAAGATCAGCACTACTCAAGGGTAGCTCTTGAGGCTCATAAATCAGATAAAAAATAATATGGAGTAGAAAAAAGAGTCCTGTAATACTCAGTAAGAGCGTAAAAAACATCTGTAAAAATGGAGGTAGTTTGCTAAATAGTTTTTGCATTAATATCCTTATAAAGAGCTGGAATTATAGCTAAATTACCGTGAGTCTCGTTTAAGAAACTCATCTTAATAGTGACAGACATTCACAGGAATGTGCTATCGCGTAGGAAGCGTCATATTAGGTAAAAGCTTACTCTTTAGAAGGCTTTTCTTGGTGAGAAAGTTTCTCTTTTTTTGCAAACCCAACCCCTTTTTTGGTTTTTGCTTCAAGCGATAAGGACTCTACGACACTACGATAATCAACATCCATATGATGCATCGTAGCAAAACACTGTGCGATGACGGCGATAGGATTAGGGACTTCGCCTTTTTTCTTATAAGACTGTATGTTTTTTTCACTGACTTTTATCAGCTTAGAAAATTTTGGCAAACTAATCTCAGCATCAAGCAGTAGTTTTTTAAATTCAATAAAGGTCAAATTTTCCCCTTTTATTCATCAATTAGTAATATTTTATTACTTTTTTCCTTATTTTATTGACATATTAATAAAAAAGTTATACAATCTCTATAATATATTACTAATAGTTAGTAATTTATCTCAAATTTTTATACTAAAAGGAGCCTCAAATGGCAAAAGTTCTAAAGAAAAAAGCAGTAACAAAAGTAGCAGCAAAAGCTGTATCAAAAGCAGATCTTAAGAAAAAAGATGTAAAAAAAGCTACTAAAAAAGTTGCTAAAATTGTTTTAAAAGCAAAACCAGCTAAGAAAAAAGTTGCTAAAAAAGTAGCAAAAAAAGCTGTTAAAAAAGTAGCTTAATACTTCAGATGGGATAGGTTCTCTATCCCATCTCTTCTCTATCGCTTCACTGATTTATAACTGTAATGTATTTTGTATACACTGTCACTTATGAACGAAAAAATCAAAAAACATTATGAACGTATTAATAAGTCCTATACCGGTGCTATCACTATTGCCCCTTCACGTATTGCAAAAAGTCTTGGACGACTCTATCTCTATGACAGAGGACTCTTCTTTTCGAGTCTTGCACGCATTACAATAGAGCAACTTCCAAAAGTCTTACTTGAACTTGATGGTGACACCTTTGAAATCGCAATTAAACGGATACATCATGCTAAGATCATTGAAAGCATCCAAAACATCGAAAGTGATAATGCTACTGATATTATTAATAAAATCGAACTGTGTGATCCAGCTTTAGCATCAAAACTACTCTCTGCCTTACATCCCGATATGCAAAAAGAGCACCAAAAACTCTCTACGTATTCTGAAGACCTAGCCGGTGCTTACATGCAAACGGAAATACTCACCGCTAACCCACAAGACACCTTAGCAACAGTAAAACGTAAGATTCAAAGCTTTCGTGAGATGGAACCCTTAAGTGCAATCGTTAAACTCTATATCACTGATGAGACGGGTGTGCTCTTAGGTTCACTGCATTTTACCGATCTTATTTTGTTTGATGATAATGACCTCATCGCTTATATTCTTGACACCGTACGTCCGCGTCCCCCTATTACGATTCGTACAAAATCTCCCGTAGAAGAGGTCGTTCGGCTTTTTAGTGATTATGATCTCAACGCTATCGGCGTTGTCAATAAACAAGGCATTCTCAAGGGTCATATCACTTATGATGATGTTTTTGATCTCATCGAAGATCTTCATACTGAGCAGAGCTACTCCATGGCAGGAGTTGATGATGAAGCAGAAGAGCAGAACACTTTTAAAGCAGGGCGTGCACGACTCCTATGGCTCTTTGTCAATCTTGGAACGATTTTGATCGCTTCGTTTGTCATCGGCTTATTTGAAAAGACCATTGAGCAATTTGTTGCCTTGGCCATTTTGATGCCGGTTGTCGCGGCTTTAGGAGGCAATGCAGGGATGCAAGCCTTGACCGTTACGATCAGACGTTTAGCACTTGGAGAAATTGATTATTCAAGTGTCAAAAATGTACTCATTCGCGAATTGAAAATCGTGATTTTAAATGGTAGTGCCATCGCTGCTTCTATCGCTCTCATATCGTTCCTCTGGTTTGCCAACCCTATACTTAGTCTCATTATTGCAATATCTATGTTTTCTACGCTTATCGTAGCTGGGGTTTTGGGAGGTTTGATTCCACTATTACTTAAAAAATTGAGTATTGATCCTGCCATCGCTTCGACAGTCTTCTTGACAACTGTTGTTGATTCTACTGGATTTTTTCTATTTTTAGGACTTGCGGAGATCTATTTAGTGTGATGGTGTCTATGGAATAAAATGTATAGACATGGACAAACATCATACCAAAATGTATTTCAAGGCTTTGTGGATCATTTAATTACAGTTCAAACATTTGTATAAGCATTTTAGAAATTTCCTGAGATGTTTTTTTGTCAACAGTTCCTAATTTCTTTACAAGTCCTGTTTTATCAACTGTTCTAATTTGATCTAATAATACTAACCCATCTTTGTTTTCAAATTTTATCTTTGGTCTAAATACAAAATCAAAACCTTTAGATGTCATTGGTGCAACATTGACAGTTTTTAAGATATTCATTTCATCTGGTGAAATCACTATACAAGGTCTTGTCTTTTGAGTTTCAGAACCTATAGTTGGATTAAGTTTAACTAAGTGAATTTCAAATCTTTTAATGTCCACTACCATTTAAAATCTTCTAAATCATTATCATTTAAAAAGTCTTCTAAAAGTGCTTCATCGTGAGAACCTTTGTTATTTAACTATATAACTAGTCTATAACCGATTCCATATTCCGTTTTAAGATATGTTGGTTTAGTGCTATCTTCTTCTATCTTTTTGCGTATATTTTTTATGTGATTGTCCAATAATCTATGAGATTTTACTG
>JAYEGP010000106.1:0-17902 GCA_034659135.1 Campylobacterota bacterium | reverse complement strand
AGCTTGTAACGGCTCAAGAGATTCCATCAGACTGGATGGGACTAGATATCGGACCTGCAACCGTACGTCTCTATCGACAAGGACTCAATGATGTTCAAACCATCCTTTGGAATGGTCCCATGGGTGTTTTCGAGATGGAACGTTTCGCTCGGGGCTCAAGTAAAATAGCTCATTTTGTTGCTGATTCTTATGCAACAACAGTTGTCGGCGGTGGTGATACCGCTGACCTTGTGAAGCGTATCGGTGTTGATGAAGAGATGAGTTTTATCTCTACCGGTGGTGGCGCGTCATTAGAACTACTAGAGGGTAAAATCCTTCCTGGTGTTCAACAATTAATTATGGATGAAAACGTATGATTCTTGCAGCAAACTTTAAAAGTAACCTAACCCGATCTGAAACCACTAAATATCTCAATACGGTAGAAGTCTACAGTGTTGAAAATGAGATTAAAGATGAGTTGATCGTCTTTCCACCTGCTTCAGCTTTACAAGAGAGCAACTTACATGTAAGCATAGGTGCACAAAATGCATTTGCCGTACAAAACGGTGCTTATACGGGTGAGTTAGCTCTTGATCAGCTTAAAGAGTTTGGTATTACTACCATTTTGATAGGACACAGTGAACGTCGCCATGTTTTAGGTGAGTCACAAGAGCTTATAGCAGAGAAGTTTGCCTATTATAAAGAGCAGGGTTTTCGTATTGTTTACTGTATCGGTGAACCTTTAGAAGTTCGAGAAATGGGTAATGATGCCCTTTTGGCATATTTAGATACTCAGTATAAAGGTATTGATCTTAGTTATAAAAACTTAGTGATTGCGTATGAGCCTGTTTGGGCTATCGGTACAGGACTGACGCCAACATTGGATGATGTTGAACTCATTCATAGCGCTATAAAAAAAGACTCTAAGGCACCACTTTTATATGGGGGTAGTGTCAAAGTAGATAATGCTAAATCTATTTTAGCCTTAGAAAATGTTGATGGAATTTTAGTCGGTAGTGGGGCACTTAATCCTCATGATTTTTGTAGCATGATACGTGATGCTGACAGTTTAAAATAGGAGAGTAGTGAATGGTAATGAAAGGTAAAAAAGGTCTTGTTGTAGGTCTTGCAAATAACAAATCAATTGCGTACGGCATTGCAAAGTCATGTGCAGATCAAGGTGCCCAGATGGCATTTACCTATCTTAATGATGCATTGAAAAAACGTGTTGAGCCCATAGCCAAAGAGTTTGGTAGTGAGTATGTGTATGAGCTTGATGTTGCCAATGAAGACCATATGGCAGGTATTGCTGCTGAGATTGAACGTGATTTTGGAAAGATTGATTTCTTGGTTCACTCGGTTGCATTTGCACCTAAAGAAGCACTTTCAGAACCTTTTATGAAAACAAGCAAAGAGGCTTTTGCCATTGCAATGGATATCTCTGTGTATTCCTTGATTGACTTAAGCAATCGTCTAGAGCGTGTTTTAGCAGATGATGCTTCTATTTTAACTTTGAGTTATTTAGGAGGACCAAAATATATTGCTAACTATAATGTGATGGGTGTGGCTAAAGCAGCCTTAGAATCAACGGTGCGTTATATGGCAGTGGAACTTGGTGCCAAAGGTCAGAGAGTTAATGCCATTAGTGCCGGTCCCATTCGAACCTTAGCGGCAGCGGGTATCGGTGATTTTAAACAGATTTTGAACTGGAATGAAGCCAATGCGCCTCTTAAACGTAATGTCAGTACAACACAAGTAGGGAACTCTGCTATGTACCTTTTGAGTGATTTGGCTTCGGGTGTGACAGGTGAAGTCCATTATGTCGATTCGGGTTATAACGTCATGGGAATGGCTGCGGTTGAAAAAGACGAAAATGATAAAGTCGTGATCTCATGGGATCAACGACAAAAATAAGACTACTTTCCTATCGCCGGAAGCGTATTGAGCATCTCAACATGAGATGCTTTTTTAGGCTCTGATGCTTTTTGCTTATTATAATCTTCCCATTTTTTCACATAGTTTTGAAGTTTAAAATGGCTCTCATTGCTCTCTTTTTTCTTTACATGTAAGGCCTCTTTTTCAGAAGCACTCTTTTTTTGTGCAGGTTCCCAATCTTCTTGAAACCAACTGTCCAAACTCTTTTGTAAGTAAGCATCTGACTTTTGTGAAGCTTTCGATGGCGAGACAGCATTAAGTTGTGAGTTTTGCGAGGGAGTTTGCGCAAATAGTAGGGTATTGGCAAGTAAAAGTGACGTATAAATTAAGTTTTTCATAATAATTATTATAACCTAGTGTTAAAATATGAAACATAAATAGAAATTGACTATTTTTTAGGCAGTCAAAGTTATTAATATAATCAACTAGAATGATAGAATTTTCTTGTTTAAATTTCAAACATCGTAAGGGAGTTTCATGAAATTAGTAAAAATGAGTTTAGTAGCAGCAATGCTTCTCGGTGCTTCGGCATTCGCAATTGATAATGTAAAAGTGAGTGGTGACGCTAAGTTGTTCTATACAACACAAGATGATAATAAAGGTGAACTTTTTGATAAAGGTGCATCAACTGGTGAAGTAGCATTATCACTTGGTGTAACTGCTGACCTGACTGAAGGTGTTAGTGCAGGGACGACTTTAAATGCAATTACAACTTTAGGTTTATATAATAATTTAGTATCAGCTACTTGGACAGGTGGTATACAAGATTATTATTGGTTTAGTGAAGCGTGGTTAGCTGGAACTGCAGGTAAGACGACAGCAAAAGTCGGTCGTATGCAACTTGATACCCCACTCGTATTTAGTGAAACATGGTCTGTTGCACCGAATACATTTGAAGCTGCAGTATTAATCAATACTGATCTTCCAGGAACAACTCTAGTAGGTGCTTATGTAGGGCAACACAATAGTGCTTCTGTTTTAGGCGGTGGTTTTGATGGATCACGCATTAAACGTGATGATACTGGGGCAGTAGTTGTTAATCCAGATGATGGCCTCCCAGTGATTGAACCAACAGGTGATTCTGTAAACAATGCCTTTGAAAGTTTCTATAATGGTGCTTACGCTATTGGTGCTGTGAATAACTCATTCGCACCACTTACAGCACAAGCGTGGTATTTTGATGCACCACAAGCAGTTAAAGCTTATTGGTTGCAAGCTGATTTAAATATTGAAGGAATCATGGCTGGTTTACAATATACTGGTGCTGATTGGACAATTACTGATAGTGATAATACTGCTTTTGCTGGTATGCTTGGATACGAGATGAAAGATACTTTTACTGCTAAAGCTTCTTTCTCTTCAGTTGATAAAGATGAAAAATCTGGCATGGGTGCTGGATTCAACCTTGCAGGAAGTCAGTCAAAACTTTATACTGAAGCATGGTGGTACTATGGTGTGATTACACTACCTGATACAACTGCTATGAATGTTACACTAACAGCTCCTGTTGCTGATCTTTTTGATGCAGGTGTATATTATACACAAGCAACCATAGGAAAAAATGGCGATGGTACGGCTGAAGATCAAGATTTTTCAGAAGCAACATTTGAATTGGCAAAATCTTTTGGTCCTTTAGATGTAGGTCTTTACTATATTTACACAAAATATGATGCAGACAACGAAGGTGACGCTTACAACACAGTTCAAGCTTACCTAACATACAACTTCTAATTCATTCTTAGAAGTTTTCGCCGCCCTTCGGGGCAGCTGTGATACGTTTCAAATCCGTATCCATTAATTTTTTCATTCATTCGATATAATATCCTTAAAAAACAAGGATACAAAAAGATGCCGTTACTCCTTAAAAAGGCTCTTTATTTAGTTGTGATGCTGCTGTTGATCTCTTTTATCTCCTTTTTAGCGATCAACGCCGCTCCCAACAGCTTTCTCTCCGCTGGTGAACTTAATCCCAATATGACCCCCGAAGCCATCGAAAAACTCAAAGCCGTTTATGGTTTGGATAAATCTATGTTCGCGCAGTATATAAGTTGGGTGATTAATCTCGTTCAGCTCAACTTTGGTGTCTCTTTTGTCAGTGGGCAAGAGGTTATTAGTGAAATTACAAAACGACTACCCATTACACTTATTATGAATGTTATAGCAATGCTTATTGTCTTTATGGTATCGATCTATCTGGGTGTCAAAGCGGCACTGCATCATGAAAAACGTCTGGATTATTTTATTCGTCAACTTGCACTTGTCTCATTTTCTATGCCTTCATTTTATTTAGCACTTTTGCTGATTTTGATCTTTTCTGTAAGGTTAGATTGGCTTCCTATTGCGGGCTTGCACTCTATTGAGCCTAAAACAGGATTAGCATATTATTTAGATATGGCTTGGCATCTCATTTTGCCTGTTGGGGTGATGATTTTCGTCTCTTTAGGCAGTATGATTATCTATATTCGCTCTTTGACCTTGGAAATATTAAAAAGTGATTATCTTTTTTTTGCAAGAGCGCGTGGTTTGAGTGAGAAAATCATATTAAGACGCTATATTATTCCTAATCTTTTACCACCAGTGATTACCTTGCTTGGGCTTTCACTACCTGGTTTAATTGGAGGAAGTGTGATTTTAGAAGCGATTTTTGGAATCGAGGGGATGGGACAGCTCTTTTATCTGAGTGCTTTAAGTAGAGACTATCCTGTTATTATGGGAATTTTAACGGTTACCGCGCTGCTCACACTTCTAGGAAATATGAGTGCGGATCTGATTTTAATAAAACTAAACCCTTATTCAAAAAGGGAGTAGTTTTTAGTTAAAGAGGGATTCAAGAGCTGAAATATCATCTTTCTTCTCTTCTTCTGTGCCGTTATCTTCCATGGCTTTACCACCATCTTGCTCGATAAGTTCAATGTCATAACCTGAGATCATAGAAGCCAAACGGATATTGATACCACTTTTACCAATCGCTTTTGATTTTTGATCACTCGGTAGGGTGACAATGGCCTTTTGCTTCTCATCTTCTTCATTACCTTCAATGCTTACTGCTGTAATAATCGCTGGTGACATGACACGCGCGATGAAGAGTTCAGGTACCGTGGTGTATTCGATACAGTCAATGCTCTCATTTAAGAGCTCTTCACTAACGGCATTAATACGAACCCCTTTGATACCCACAGTGGCTCCAATAGGATCGATCTTAGGGTTGGTAGTATAGAGTGCAATTTTGGCACGTTCACCTGGAATTCGCGCCGAACGTTCGATGATAACAAGCTCATCTTTGATCTCAGGAACTTCAAGTGCGAGTAACTCTTCTAAAAATTTTGGAGAGGTACGTGAGAGTTCAATCTGAATTCCATTAGCTTTATCAATGTTGACACGTCTTACTACGGCTTGAACCACATCACCGACCTTAAAGACTTCACCCTTGATACGGCTTTTCATCGGTAATACAGCGCGAACTTCATCCATCTCGATATAGGTGCTTTGATCTTGATCGACACTCGTAACACGTCCGGTAGCGATCGTTCCGATCTTACTTTTATATTTATTGAAAAGATCATCTTCGACGAGACGCTGGATATGAAACTCCATCTCACGGTGAAGTTGCATGGCAGCCGTACGGCCATGGTCTTCAAGATTATGCTCTATCTGAAACTGATCGCCTATTTCGATATCATCATCATTCTCTTTTGCTTCGCTCAAAGACATGTAGGCTTCTGCTTCTTCACTTTCAAGTTCGGGTGCATCATCAGCGATAACGGTAATAACTTGGTTAATAGTAATGCTTTTACTCTCTTCATCTATCTCTGCTTCATAAGCAAATTTATCATTAATAACACGTTTTGCGGCTTGAACAAATGCAGTTTTAACTCCCTCTTTTACTTTTTCAGGAGAGAGCCCTTTTTCGTGAGCAATTGAATCAATAATATCTAAAATATTTTCCATAATAATACCTTCTAGTTAATGCATTGGGTTCATAAAAAAAATGGCTACTTTGGGAGTCCGTTTTATGAAGTAATGACATTATATACACATCCCACTTATATATTCCCACTTTTAAATAAAAGAGAAGCTATTAGCTACAAGGCAGATATCCGTAGGAGCTATGAATAGCTTCAAGGGTATCTAACGCAATAGATGATAGCTTCTCTTTTACCCGTAGGGCGAGTATATTGTATCATATTGCTTCGTTGAAAGCCCTTGCACCCAAGGGGCATAGCAAAAGCTACTCGTAGCTCCTGCGGACTTTCGCCTTGCACTATGACACAATATACTCGTTTAAAAGTTGGAATATATAAGTGGGATGTGTATAACATAGAAGCGTCAAAAAGTTACATGTAGTGATTTAGTCGATATTAACTGTATAAAAGATATAATGCAAGACATTTATAGAGATGAAAAGCGTCTCGTTATAGTAACAAAGGATAGAAATGGAACTTAAAACTGCACGCATTGAACCCGATGCAAAACCTAAAAAAACCGATATCAAAAAGATTAATGAGCTTATAGAAAAGAGTGAATCCGTGATTTTGTATTTTGATCGTGACAACTCACATAAAGATCTTTTAGAACTGCAAGATCACTACGAAGCTGAGGGAAAAAGTTTTTATATGAGAGAAGTGAAATATGGCCTTTCAGATAATGAATACATGTACGAGGTGCACATTCTGTAATGGCGAAAAAGCTATTTATTGAAACACTCGGTTGTGCGATGAATGTTCGCGATTCTGAGCATATGATCGCAGAGTTAGGCGATAAAGACGATTATGAGTTGACGCAAGACTCTAATGAAGCCGATCTTATCATTATAAATACCTGCTCCGTACGTGAAAAACCAGTGCATAAGCTTTTTTCTGAACTTGGAGTTTTTAACAAAAGAAAAAAAGAGGGTGCGAAAATTGGTGTTGCGGGCTGTACGGCTTCGCATCTTGGAAAAGATATTATTAAACGCGCTCCTTATGTCAATTTTGTACTTGGTGCTCGTAATGTCTCTAAAATCTCTGAAGTGATTCACAAAGACAAAGCCGTCGAAATTGAGATTGATTATGATGAGTCGCAATTTGCCTTTAAAGACTTTCGCTCAAGCCCTTACAAATCATACATTAATATCTCTATTGGTTGTGATAAACAGTGTACTTTTTGCATTGTGCCTCATACCCGTGGCGATGAGATATCGATTCCTGCTGATTTGATTATTGCTGAAGCACAAAAAAGTGTTGATCGTGGTGCTACTGAAGTCTTTTTGCTCGGACAGAATGTGAACAACTACGGTAGACGTTTTTCTAGTGAGAGTGAAAAGATTAACTTCACTGAACTCTTACGTCGCGTGAGTAAGGTTGAAGGTTTAGAACGCATCCGTTTCACCTCTCCGCATCCCCTTCATATGGATGATGAATTTTTAGAAGAGTTCGCAAGAAATCCAAAAATCTGTAAGACCATGCACATGCCACTTCAATCAGGCTCAACAGAGCTGCTTAAAGCGATGAAACGCGGCTATTCAAAAGAGTGGTTTTTAAATCGTGCGAAGAAGCTACGTGAGATGGTGCCTAATGTTTCTATCAGTACGGATATTATCATCGGGTTTCCCGGAGAGAGTGAAGCCGATTATGAAGATACGATGGAGGTGATGCGTGAGGTGGAATTTGAGCAGGTCTTTAGTTTTAAATACTCACCACGTCCTATGACTGAAGCGCAACATTACACTAATGTTGTTGATCCTGAAGTTGCCTCGAGACGTCTGAGTGCCCTTCAAGCCTTGCATAATGAGACACTTGATCGTATAAAGCATCGTCATCAAGGGCGTGAAGTTGAGGTTTACTTCGAAGAGTTACGTAGTGATGGTTATGTTGCAGGCCGCAGTGATGATAATCTCCTTGTGAAAGTTAAAGGAAGCGAAGCGCTTTTAGGTCAGACAAAAAAAGTTAAAATCACACAGATATCTCGACTCACTTTTGAGGGTGAACTTAGAGAATGAAAAAACTAAAAAAGCGTTTTTTACGGGCATTAGCACTTATTCTTGTGCCACCGATTGGAACGCTTTTAATCCGTTTTATCTACCTTACATGTAAGAAAAACTTTCATATTGAAAAAACGCTCGAAGATGATCCCGTTATCTTTGCTTTTTGGCATGGTGATCTTCTGATGCAGCCTTATTTATATTATCAATGTCGTCACACACCTAAAGCCAATGTTTTGATTAGTGATCATTTTGATGGTCAGATTATTGCTAAAATTATGGTCTATTTTAAACTTGGCACCATTCATGGCTCATCGAATCGCAGTGCGGTACGGGTTTTGATGCAAGGCATTAAAACGCTTAAAGAGGGTTATGACATCGGCATTACCCCTGATGGTCCAAAGGGCCCACGACATGAAGTCTCTGATGGGGTGGTGGCTATGGCACATAAAAGCAAGGCAAAGGTTGTTCTCTTCTCTTGTGTTCCCTCAAGATATTGGCAACTGAACAGTTGGGATAAATTTACCATTGCGAAACCTTTTTCGACACTTGATTTTTATGCTTCGACACCGATAGATTTGCAGGGTATTGAGATGGATGATGCTAAGGCAGTGATTAAGAAGGAGTTGATGCGACATGCGATTTAATAATTATTGGCTCAATGGCACGATTATTACCATACTCTTTACGGTAGGCTACTTTTTTTTAAACCCTTCTTATGAACGCTCTTTGGAAGCTAAGTTTCATTATGCCATGGGTGATTATAAAGAGGCTCAGGCATTAGCGACTGAAGCGTTTGAGATGAATGCGTATAATCGAATGGCTTCGACTATCATGACACAGTCACAAACTGCTATGAAGTTTGTTAATTATATTGAGCAGTCTAAAAGATACATGGCACAGATTTCACAGATCGCTAGTGGCGATGGAGTGAGTGACGCGCAACGTGCTAAGGTGAAGATGATGTGTGAGATCATGATGGCGTCACATCTTAAGATTGCAGCGACAGTATTGACGGATAAAGATCTGGTTGAAGAGGCAAATTCTTACAATCAAAAATTTGAGAAGCTTCATGATGAGATCACTTCAAGACGTTAAAAAATATTTCTTAGCGTATCTTGGTGATATTCGAGCTTACTCTGATCTGACATTAAAGAGTTATGATGAGACGCTTAATGAGATGTTTTTTCATAGTGAAATTACCTATGACAACGATGAATTTAGCATTGAATTGATGCCTTATCGTCTTCATATCGCTTCACAAAAAGCAAAAACAATTTCTAGAAAACTAAGCAGTATTAGAAGTTTTGTGCACTATCTACGTCGGCAAGATATTAAGGTCTCTCTGCACTCTGATGAGAGTATTAAAGTGCCCAAAACCTTACCTAAACCGATATCTCATGAGCATATTAAAGAGGCTTTGAGAGAGGCGACACTACAAGAGCGATGTGCTGTCTTAATGCTTTATACATTGGGTTTACGTATTTCAGAATTGGCCTCTTTACATGTAGAGCAGATTCAAGAGTCGTGGGTACGTGTTTTAGGAAAAGGAAATAAACAACGCGAAGTGCCACTTGTGAGTCAAATTGCAGAACTGATTCGTGAATATCGAGGGCAATATCAGCCAAGCGTCTATCTTTTCGAGCGCGATGGTGCAAAATTAAGCGAAAATAGTTTAAGATATATCATCACAAAAGTGTTTAAAAATGTAGGAATGAAAGTGACACCCCATCAATTACGCCACTCGTATGCGACGGAACTTCTTAATCATAATGCACGAATCGCTGATGTTAGCGAACTTTTGGGACACGCCTCTATGGCTACAACGCAGATTTATACTAAATTGGGATCTGTTTTGAAAATGGAAAATTATCTAAAATCGCATCCACTCTGTAAGGATAGTCTTGAAACTAACGAGTCTACTTGAGCGCCTATACACAAAAATCTATATTGTCATCATAGAAGATGGCGGGCGTATTACTATTGCAGTAGAGATCTATAATGGAGCTAAGAAAATCGAAGATGAGCTTGAAAGTTTTGAAAGCTTGAAAGAGGCGAATGTTTACGTTGAAGATATTATTGGTGAATCTCCCTATTTTTATATCGCCTTATTGAATACTTCTCAGGACCAAGGTGCGATTCCAACCTGCGATAAACTTAAGATGCGAGATTTTGCTGACGTTAGTTTGACACAGAGTCTCTGTATTGACAAAAAATGGACACTTTATAGCTCAAGTGGAAATCTTAAAGAGCTAGAAAAACGCCATAGTAGCTATGGACTTGATTACATCTTCTCTCCTTTTACAATTTTGCATGATTTTTTTGAAGATAAGATTAAAGAGGTGATGGGTCTTTATGTATTGATTCAAGATGAGAGCCTAAGCATTGCTGTCTTTTCAACAGAGCAATTGGAGTTTGCAAGGCACGAGATAACCGATGCTGATGCTATTGCGCTGATTGAAGGTTCAGGTATTTCAGATGACAGCGGTTTTGAGTTAGATTCTCATGAGGAGATAGAGAGTGATATCGATCTTGATGATCTTGGTGCCTTAGATGATCTTGACGCTTTAGATGATATTGAATCCCTTGATGATATTGAAGCCTTAGATGACATTGATAGTATTGAGAGCTTTGAAGATTTTACAGAAGAGTCTGAAGAAGTGAGTATGGAAGAGCCTGAGAGTAAAGAAGAGAGCATTGAAGGATTTAATTTAGATTTTCACCGTTTTACCCTTATTCAAGAGGCTTTGAAGACTTTTTACAGTGATGAAGTGTATAGACAGGCTTTTGTCGAAGCTGTTTTTATTGCTGATGCCGTTGGTGTGAGTGGAGACCTTAAAAGCTACTTAGAAGAGGAGCTCTTTGTAACGCCAATTGTAAGAAAAATTGATTTGGCACAAGAACTTCTTACGCTGAGTAAAGATGAGGTCATGCATGCGTCGTAGTTTCATTAAACCCCGTTCAAAGAGCATCATAACACCGCAAATGCGCTTAGTATTGTTCTTTTTTGGCATGACGCTTTTTATGTTGGTAGGAACCTATAGTTTTCTGAGCTATAAGTGTTATAGTTTTTCACAAAAAATCAATAAGGCAGAGTCTGAAATTAGTGAGTTTAAGCAATCTTTGAGTGAATTCGATACTGAGATCGCTTTTATTGACCGTGAATTTACACAAGCAGAACAGATCTATACCTCAAATACCGTCTTAAAAGAGAGTATAAAAAATCTTTTTGATTTGGTACCTGATCGTATTACACTCGCTCAAGCGAAACTTGATAGCAATGCATTGATACTCTATGGAGTGACTCCAAATAAGGATGTCTATGAGTTTATGCTTCATGCACCGCTGCGCTCTATTTTTCATCGAACCTATAGTAGTTTTTATCCACTAGATAACGGTTGGTACCGTTTTGTATCAACAAACTATTTAGATGAGGAAGAGCTGTGAAGCTAAATTTGTCACGACAGACGCTTTACATGCTGATTATTGCACTGCTTCTACTTATTATTGTTTTTGTATTTGCATTTGTATTTTTGATACCTAAGGGAAAAGAGTACCGCATTGAGCGTTTGGCTATGAAAAAAGAGTTGCAGATTCAGCGTCAACATCAGGCATGGTATGATGAGACCTATACCAAACTTCAAGAGCTTCGTGGAGAGCATAAACATATTATTGAGGCCTATGATAACACTTTTGATGCAGCGCGTTTCATTAAACTTAGTGATAACTGTTTTGAATCTCTGAGTTTGAGCAAGCAGACAAGCATAGATAATAACTCTAGCGAGTTTTCTGTTTATGAAGTCAATGCCACATCAAAAATCGATTCACCGCAAAACTTTTATACTTTTATTGAGCAGGTTAATAAAAGTGACTGGATCGTCAAAGTGAACTTTCCAATTCATTTTGAGCGCGAGGGTAACCTTATTCGTTCAAGTTTTAAGATGCGTGTTTACTCTGCTGATAGTAAAGAGGCGACAGATTCAAAGGCGGCACTCTCATCAAATAAGTAGGGACGTAAGATTTTGGGAATCCGTAATGTACGACACTTCTCTTTAAATATTTTTGGCATATCCACGTGAGCATAGGGTGCTATAAAAGTATAGTTATCCGTAATACAAACACTATATTTCCTTCCTACAACATGTGATGTTTCACTTTTCAAAATTTCTTTATCTCCTTGACGCATTATAAATCCACGCTGTTTTAGTATGGTATCAACATGAACAAGGTTATGACGTCGCTCTTGTGAGCTTTTGAAGTAGCTTAACTGCTTAACATGAACGGCTTTGATTGTAGGAAGTTTGGCATCTTCATCGAGGTAGTGAAAACTTTTGGCAAGACCTTGAGAAAATTCAGCTAAAAGAGGGTCACTAAAATGGTGACGAAAATAATTTCGTTTGTATCTCTCATCGTGGTTACTCTCATCTTCAAACCATAAAACCTCTTTATCAAGAAGATAGGTTTTGAGCGCTTCTTTGTTTACATGTAAGAGAGGACGTATGAGTGTGTAGTGCTCGCGAACGTCTATACTTTTCATACCCATTAGCTCATAAAGACCAGCTCCTTTGCTTAGTTGCATTAAAAACCACTCCAGTCGATCTCCAAGCTGATGCGCGGTTAAAAGGGTATCGTAGTGATTTTCTGTAATGCATGTATCAAAAAACTGATAACGAATTTTTCGTGCTTGGGCTTCAAAGTTAGAGGTGATAGGGGTCGAATCGTAAAGATACGCTCGTTTATGGTGTGTTAAGGCAAGTTCTTTGGCATGAATAGCTTCATCATCACTCTGTTGGCGTGTATGATAGTTTACATGTACGATATCAAAAGGTATCTCTGCATCGATGAGTAGGTGAAAGAGCGCAGTGGAGTCGAGACCACCTGAGAAGGCTAAGAGGTTACGAGATTCTCGTAAAATTTTGAGCGCGTCACTATCAAGCAATCACGCAACCCAAAAGTTTATTTCCAGCGATCTCAGTAATTTTTGCCTGATAGATTTTTCCAAACTCAAGTTCAGAGTCAAGCTGGTTGTCATTGATATAGATCTCGCCATCAATCTCAGGCGCCCAGTTGAGTGTACGCGCACTAAGCAGGTATTCATGCTCTTCGCTTTCACTATCAACAATGATATTTACGGTCTGGTTGATAAGCTTCTCAAGGCTTTGGAGCTCTGAAGTTTCTCCTAAGGCTCCAAGAATCTCGGCACGTGAGGCAATACTCTCTTCATCTATATGTTCATCCATATCAAAAGCTGAGGTCCCCTCTTCATCCGAATAACTAAAGACGTTGATACGATCAAAACCAAAACTTTTAACAAAGTCACACATCTCTTCAAACATCGCTTCACTCTCGCGAGGGTGTCCGACAATAAAGCTTGTGCGCACAAAAGCCTTAGGAAGTGAACGCATATAGCGTAACTGCTCTAAAGTCTTCTCTCTTCCAAAGCCGCGTTTCATCAGACGTAACATCTCATCATTGATATGCTGAATGGGCATATCAAAGTAGTTATGAAATAGTTCTGATTTGGCGATGGTTTCTAAGAGTTTCATACTTGTAGTCGAAGGGTAAAGATATAAAATTCGGGCACTTTTAACCCCAACAATAAGCTCAATACGTTTAATAAGATGAATAAGACCATCTCTAATATTTTGATCACGAAGATACGAACTTGAGTCTTGTGATACAAAACTAAAGTCATAATAGCCACGCGCCACAAGTTTTTCAACTTCATTGGCGATAGAGTCAAGCTTACGGGAGTTGAGCTTTCCTTTAAAAGAGGGAATGGCACAGAAACTACAGGTCTGGTTACAGCCCTCAGAAAGTTTGATATACGCATGGTAACTTGAACCCGTTACCACACGTTCTGCACCATCAATGAGATAAACCTGCTCACTAAAACGGCTCTGTTTTTGTGTAAGAAGCTCATCGATTTTGTCATAATCACCCACACCGGTAAAGATATCAACCTCACTAAGCTCTTTAGAGAGTTCTTCTTTATAACGTTCAGAGAGACAGCCCGCCATCACTAAAAGTGAATCTTCTTTGCGATCTGCATCGAGATTGATGACGGTGTTAAGTGACTCTTCTTTAGCCGCATCAATAAAACCACAGGTATTGACAATGATAACATCAGCATCTTCGGATGCTTGTGTTAGCTCATAATTTTGTAATCGTCCCATCATCACTTCAGTATCGACAAGATTTTTTGTACATCCGAGTGAGACGATGTGAAGTTTTTTGCTCATAAACAAACCTCTTGTTATAATGTTGCAATTATAGCGAAAGAGTGGCATGAAAAAATTTGATGTTCTTATTTTAGGTGGCGGTGCGAGTGGGTTGATGTGTGCAGGTTGGCTTAATCAAAACAGTTCTTACCATGTAGGCATGATTGAAGGCAACTCAAAACTGGCTCAGAAACTCAAAATATCGGGTGGCGGAAAGTGTAATATTACCAATGTCAATGTGAGCGAAAAACAGTTTCTAGGCAATGAGAGTTTTGTCAAAACAGTTTTAGATCACTTTTCTAAAGAAGATTTATTAGCGTATCTTGATAAAAGAGCTTTAAAACCTGTTTTGCGTAAAAGCCGTTATTACTTCTGCCCTAAAAGCTCGGATGAAATTATTGACATTTTAAAACGAGATGCCAAAAAAACAGCGATGATTTTAAATGAGAAAGTCTTACATGTAAAGAGTGAAGAGAATTTTAAAGTTACTACAGATCGCCGAAAATATGAAGCTAAATATCTTGTTATCGCTACAGGTGCCGAGAGTTACAAAAGTATTGGTGCTTCGGCCATTGGTTTAGAAATTGCTAAAGATTTTGAGCATGAGGTGAAACCTTTTCATCCTGCTTTAGTGGGCTTGACTTTACAGCCTGCACAGTTTTGGATGAAAGCATTGAGTGGTATCTCTTTACATGTAAAAATAAAAGTGGGTGAAAAAGAGTTGGATGAAGAGCTACTCTTTGCGCATAAAGGTATCAGTGGACCCGCTGTTTTATCTGCGTCGCTGTATTGGCATAAAGGCGATATTGAGATTAATTTTTTACCTGCTTTACACCCCAAGGGCACTTCCTCGCTATCGCTCACGGCGAATGTAAGAGATATGTGCAGAGCAACTAAAAAGCATATCAGTTCAGCGCTGCCACTGTCTAAACGATTTATCAAAGCATTTTTAACGGCGATAGACCTAGAAGATAAACCCTGCAATAAGCTTAATACTCAGGAGCTAGAAAAGTTAAGTTTAATTCATAATTATGCCTTTGCACCTTCGGGAAATTTTGGTTTTTCTAAAGCTGAGGTCTGTAAAGGTGGGGTTAAAACTGAAATGATTGACTCAAGAAGCATGGAGAGTAAAGAGGTAGAAAATCTCTACTTTATTGGTGAAGTTTTGGATGTTACAGGGGAGTTAGGAGGCTATAATTTTCAGTGGGCTTTTAGCAGTGGAGTGGTTTGTGCCAAAGATTTGCTTCAAAAGAGTACATAATCTTGCGTAATATGCCGATATTGTGATACTATTGGTCTCTATTAATGCATGGTTAAAGCTCCTAAGTTATAATAGAAGTCAATAATTTTTAATACCAAGCTGAAATTGCAGGATTTTTTCTGCACTTTTAGGTTGGTATACTATATTTTAATAAGGTTGATATAATGTATAAAAGCAGATTTTTTATGCAGTTGAGCGTTTTCATGTTCTCGCTTTTTCTATTAAGTGGATGTGGAGCAAATAATTCGCAATCTGCACCAAGTTCAGCACCAGATATTGGTGATGGCAACGTTAGTACAGCAATTGCAAGTTTATCAATATCTGGCGGTGATGTCACCGTGAGTCAAAATGATGAGACAGTTTCTATTAGAGTAAAAGCCCTTACCAAAGATGACAGACTCGCATCTACAGGGAAGATACTTGCTCAGTATTTAGAAACAGGTGACCATGAGGGTGAACTCACACCTTCTGAAGTTGAGATTTCTGAAGGTTTTGCTACTTTTGTTTATATTGCTCCGAAAGATCTTCAAAATCAGATTGATTCAGGTAACAGTGGAACAAATTTTAAATTTTACAAAGAAGATGATCTTTCAGTGACAACAACACTCAAGATCATTTTTGATACAACAGCAGATACTGAAGGTAGTGATCCTATATCCAAACTTATCCTCTCTAAGTCTACTATCAGTATCACTGACTCACTAGAGACGCAACAGATAAGTATCACAGGCCTCAAAAGTGATAATACAGCAGTTGAAAATGGAAAGGTAATGATTCAGTATCCATCAACTGGTGATATTGACGCAGGAAGTGTTCCATCAGAAGTAAGTATCACAAATGGACTAGGAAGTTTTACCTATACTGCGCCAGTCGATATCAATAAAGCCGCCACAATTTCTCCTTTTCAATTTAAAATATATGATAAATCAAATGAGAGTGTTGCAACATTATTAAATGTAAATGTTATAGAAAATGTAACAGTGGCAAATATGGTTGTCTCTAATGGAAGTGTAACATTGAGTACTGATGGAGAGTCTGTTAGTGTCAATGTGCTTGTAACTGGTGAAAATGGCTCCCCTATAAATACTGGCACAGTACGAGTTAAATACCCAGATGATGCTGTTAGAGTTGGTCTGTTCTCTACAGATGAGGTTCTTATTGCTAACGGTATAGCAACTTTTTCATATGCCGGTCCAGAATCTATTTATAATGGATCAGCTAAATTTACTTTTGAGTATAAAGAGAATCCTACTTATACTACACAATGGAGTGTCTATTTTAGACCAGAAGTTGTTGTAATTCCTGTTGATCCTACATATCCTATTGTCAATCTTACTGTAGATGAAGATATTGTTCTTAATAGCGATGGTGAGACAAAGACGATTCAGGTATTAGCCCTTATGGGGGGTAATGCTCCTGCTCCAGAGGGAAAAATTTCTGTTGTTTACCCACCTGATGCAAAGACAAAAAATATTGGTACAATCTCTCCTGCTGAAGCAGAGTTATCATCAGATGGTATCGCTACCTTTACCTATACGGGGCCAACACCACTTGTGCTTAGTGATGATCAAAATTTCACATTTAGAGCTACAGAGTATCCTAATATCAGTGATATGGTAAGTGTGAGTTATCTTCCTCAAGAAAATGACCCAATCTCAAAGTTAATTCTTTCTGAATCTACTATTACAGTGACACAACCAGAAGAGACAAAGCTAATTACAATTAGAGGTCTTAAGCTTGATAATACAGCAGTTATAAATGGAAAAGTTCTTATCCAATATCCATCGAGTGGAGATGTGGATGTCGGTCATGTACCAGCTGAGGTAAGCATAGTTGATGGTGTTGGAAGTTTTACCTATACTGCGCCTATAGATCTTATAAATGCAGCTAGCATATCTCCTGTTCAATTTAAGATATATGACATAACAAACACTGCTATAGCTACTTTTTTAAATGTTAACTTTGGAACTGCTTCAAGTGTGGTTCCACGAATTACAGTGAGTCCAACACCTGTAAGTATTACTCAAAATTCTGAGACTGTTGCAGTGACAGTCCTTGCAACAGATACTAATGGCTCAGCACTTCAAAGTGGGACGATTATGGTCTTAAACCCTAATGGAGTTACTGCTGGTTATTTTACTGAGAGTGAGGTAGATATAGTCAATGGTATTGCAGTCTTTTCATACGTAGGCCCTAACCCACTAAGTGCTGGTGCCGCTACGTTTACATTTAGGTTTAAAGAGGATAGCTCTTACGAAAGAGATTGGACAGTCATTTTTGATCCTGACGTTGGAGTAGCACCTCCAACTATTGGAAAAATTGTTGTAAATAAAGATATAGAAGTTGGAATAAGCGGTGAAATTCAAGGTGTTCAAGTTTTTGTCTTTAGCGATTCAGCAGGTACTATACCAGCAACGTCAGGTACCGTAACAGTTAATTATCCAGCTACTGTTTCAACGACAGATGTAGGAATTATGTCTCCTGCAGAGGCAGAAGTGAATGCTAATGGTATTGCATCTTTCACCTTTACAGCACCAACACCACTTG